>NZ_JAVETM010000043.1:0-27178 GCF_034006065.1 Desulfobotulus sp.
AACTCTGGATCCATATGACAGAACTATTTTTCCTGGTGATGCCTGTTTTTGGTCTTCCTCGACCTATCAGGGAAGTGATGATTATGCGTGGAACCTTTCTCTCAGGTACGGCAGTTCCAATTATAATGGCAAGAACGATTACGATGGCTATCAGATCCGCCTTGTGCGCGGCGGACAGTGATTTTGGTTTTTTGTCATGGGGCATCACTAAGAAAGGAAAGGGTAATGAAAGAAAAACGGGTTCAGATGAAGAGATGCTTCAAAAGAAATCTGCTGCTTTCTTTGGGGCTGATGGTGCTTTTCTGTGTTGCAGGAGCCGTGCAGGCAGCCCAGCCGCCTCAGCCTCCTCCTCCCCGGTTTCAGGAGGTCGCGGGAAGCAATGGCTCCATTATCCGTGACAATAACACAGGTCTTGAATGGCAGCGTTGTGCTTATGGTCTGAGCTGGACAGGTTCAGGCTGCAGCGGAGCCGCCTGGGAAGGAACGTGGGAGGATGCAGTGCGGATAACAGCTCCGGGTGGTTTTCGGCTCCCGACCATTGATGAGCTGAAAACTCTGCATTCATATGATCGAAGTATTTTTCCTGGTGCTAAACTTAACGAATTTTGGTCTTCCTCGCCCGATGCCAACGATATTCACTGTGCATGGTTCTTCAATTTCTACGACGGCTCTGTCACCTCCTACGGCAAGGGCGACCGCAACCTGGTGCGCCTTGTGCGCGGCGGACAGTGATTCTGGCTTTTTGTCATGGGGCACCAATAAGAAAGGAAAAGGCAATGAAAGAAAATCGGGTTCAGGTGAAGGGGTGTTTCAGAAAAAATCTGCTGCTTTTTCTGGGGATAATGGTGCTTTTCTGTTTTGCGGGAGCCGTGCAGGCAGCACAACAGCCGCCGGATTTTTCCCGGTTTCAGGAGGTAGAAGGAAGTAATGGCTCCATTCTCCGGGATACTCACAGCGGCTTAGAATGGCAGCGCTGTCCCTATGGTCAAAGCTGGACAGGTTCAGGCTGTAGCGGAGCTGCCTGGAGAGGAAAATGGGATGATGCAGTGCGGATAACAGCTCCGGGTGGATTCCGGCTCCCGACCGTTGATGAGCTGAGAACTCTGCATCCATATAATATTTTTTCTGGTGGTGACTTTGAGTGGTCTTCCTCGTCCTATCCCTACCTTAGTGGCGCTGCGTGGGGTTTGGAGAGCGGTGTCACCGCCTACGGCAAGTCCAACAAGGGCCGGGCGCGTCTCGTGCGTGTCAGACAGTGATTTTGGCTTTTGGTCAGCAAATGCTGGATTTTCCATGAATTCATAAGGGAAAATGGATGTTTTCAATAAAAGAAAGGCTTTACGGTTTTTTTTAAAAACTGTAGGGCCTTTTTCCTTTAAAGTCTTTGCCCCATCCTTCCAAAGCTGTATTCCAATGTCCCATACACTCATCGGAAAACCTGATGCTAACCTTCCTTCAGCCATATTTGTCCGGGTCAGGATTACAGCCCCTCTGCGGGGAATGGAAAGGGAGGTTTTTTCTTTGTTCCGGACTTGACAGAAAGCCCTGATCCGGAAGACCCTTATGCCGTATTCCGTTTTTTCCAGAAATCCGCCAAACCTGAATCTGCTCCTTCGGAGCAGGAGACTTCAGGAATTCCCACATCCCAAAAAAGGAGAATCCCCATGGAAGAACAACCGGCAAAGGTGTTTAACGGATGGGCCATGCTGATTTTTACCCTCATGCTGATACCGGGCTTTGTCCTACTCTTTTTTTCGCCTGTGGGGATTATGGCTTTTTCAGCCCTGTTGGGGATTCCCATTCTGATTCTCATGGGCAAGGGCTTTTTCACCCTGCAACCCAATGAGGCCAGGGTGCTGATTCTTTTTGGGAAATACCGGGGAACGGTGAAAAAGGACGGCTTCCACTGGGCCAACCCCTTCAGCGTACACCGGGATTCCCTGACCGGTCATGGACAGAAATGCCGGGTGTCCTTGCGGGCCCGCAGTTTTGAGACCGAGACCCTGAAGGTCAACGATCTGCGGGGCAATCCCATTGAGATTGCCGCCGTGGTGGTCTGGCAGGTGCAGGACACGGCCCAGGCTCTTTTTGATGTGGATGATTACGAGCATTATGTGCATATGCAGAGTGAATCCGCCGTCCGCCATCTGGCCAGCCACTATCCCTATGACCATGCGGATGACGGTTCCGAAGAGGAACTGACCTTAAGGGGTAACACGGACAAGATCAGTGAAGCCCTTGAAATGGAACTCCGGGAAAGGCTTGCCAGAGCCGGTGTGTCTGTCTCGGAATCCCGGCTCACCCATCTGGCCTATGCCCCGGAGATTGCCGGAACCATGCTGCGGCGTCAGCAGGCAGAAGCCATTATTTCGGCCCGGAAGAAAATCGTGCATGGTGCTGTCAGCATGGTGGAAATGGCCCTTGAGGAGCTTTCCCGGAAGAACATCCTGACCCTTGATGAGGAACGCAAGGCGGCCATGGTGGGCAACCTTCTTGTGGTGCTTTGCGGAGAAACCCAGGCGGAGCCTGTTATCAACATGTCGGGCCAGAGTCTGCGGTGAGGGGAGAACTGTTTCCGGTAAGGGGAAATGGCAGAAGCTTTTTTTCTTCCGGATTTTTCGGGTGTGCGGCTTTGCTGTAAAGACAAAAAATCTGTCAGGAATGCTTTTTCAGGGGCAATGACAAGGGGAGTCTCCCAATTTGCCGGGATGGAAACCGGCAAAGGGCAGATCTCCCGTTTCTGCTTCAAATTCAACCTTTACCATGGGCATATGGCGGTGGATGGCAGACCTCTTGGCATGTGGCAGTTTTGTTGGCGGCAGCAAGCCTGCTCTTTCAACAATTCGCAGGGCCATTGCTCGTAAGGATAGGCATTCTCAATTTTGGTATGCTTGTTGCAAAAATTTTAATCTTAATCAGCGAACATGGTCCATAAAATTGTTTTTTAAGGGTCAGCATCAAAAGGTTTTTATTACGCAGGGAAGTATTGCAGAAAGATTTTAAGAAAGGAAAAGGCCATGAGGAAAAAATCGGTTCAGGCGACGGGACGTTTCAGAAAAAATATGGTGGTTTTTCTGGGAATGCTGGTGTTTTTCTGTACTGCTGGCACCCTACAGGCAATAGCTTCCCGGTTTCAGGAGGTGGAAGGAAGTAACGGCTCCATTATCCGGGACAATAATACAGGCCTTGAATGGCAGCGCTGTCCCTATGGTTTAAACTGGACAGGTTCAGGCTGTAACGGAACCCTCTGGAGAGGAAAGTGGTATGATGCCTTACGCCTGACAACTCCGGGTGGATTCCGGCTCCCGACCCTTGAGGAGTTGAAAACCCTTGAACCATATGATCAAAAAATTTTTCCTGGCGATTACTGGTTTTGGTCTTCTTCCCCCATTGCCAATGGGAATAGCAATGCGTGGCGCCTCAATTTCGGTGGTGGCTATGTTGGCTACGGCAGCAAGCATGGCAGCAGTCTGGTTCGTCTCGTGCGCAGCGGACAGTGATTTTGGCTTTTTGCCATGAGGCACGAATAAGAAAGGAAAAGGCAATGAAAGAAAAACGGGTTGAGGTGAAGGGGGCTTTCAGAAAAAATCTGCTGCTTTTTCTGGGGATAATGGTGCTTTTCTGCTTTGCAGGGGCCGTGCAGGCAGCGCAAAAACCATCCCGGTTTCAGGAGGTAAAAGGAAGCAGTGGTTTTATTATCCGGGACAATACCACAGGGCTTGAGTGGCAGCGCTGCCCCTATGGGCAGATCTGGACAGGCTCAACCTGTAGCGGAGCCGCCTGGCAAGGAAACTGGTATGATGCAGTGCGGATAACAGCTCCGGGCGGGTTCCGGCTCCCGACCATTGATGAACTGCAAACTCTTGCTCCATATGATCTAAATGTTTTTCCTGGTGCTGGCCTGTTTTGGTCTTCCTCGTCCAATGCCTCCTACAGTGGCAATGCGTGGTACCTCTTTTTCAACTACGCCTATGTCTACTACGGCTTCAAGAGCGACGACTTCCAGGCGCGCCTTGTGCGCGGCGGACAGTGATTCTGGCGTTTTGCCATGAGGCATCAATAAGAAAGGAAAAGGCAATGAAAGAAAAGCGGGTTCAGGTGAAGGGGAGAGTCAGAAAAAATCGGCTGCTTTTTCTGGGGATAATGGCGCTTTTCTGCTTTGCGGGAGCCGTGCAGGCAGCGCAAAAAGCATCCCGGTTTCAGGAGGTAAAAGGAAGCAGTGGTTCCATTGTCCGGGACAATACCACAGGGCTTGAGTGGCAGCGCTGTGCCTATGGTCAGAGCTGGACAGGTTCAGGCTGTAGCGGAGCTGCCTGGAGAGGAACGTGGGATGATGCAGTGCGGATAACAGCTCCGGGCGGGTTCCGGCTCCCGACCATTGATGAACTGCAAACTCTTGCTCCATATGATCTAAATGTTTTTCCTGGTGCTGGCTGGTTTTGGTATTTTTCGCCCTATGCCAATAGTAACGATGCGTGGGATCTCCAATTCTACTTCGGCCATGCCTACAACGGCAGCCTAAAGAGCGACGACTCCCAGGCGCGCCTTGTGCGCGGCGGACAGTGATTCTGGCTTTTTGTCATGAGGCATCAATAAGAAAGGAAAAGGTAATGAAAGAAAAGCGGGTTCAGGTGAAGGAGAGAGTCAGAAAAAATCTGCTGCTTTTTTTGGGGCTGATGGTGCTTTTCTGCTTTGCAGGAGCCGTGCAGGCAGCGGATTTCCGGTTTCAGGAGGTAGAAGGAAGCAATGGCTCCATTATCCGGGACAATACTACAGGGCTTGAATGGCAGCGCTGCCCCTTTGGTCAGAGCTGGACAGGCTCAGACTGTAGCGGAGCCGCCTGGATAGGAAGATGGAGTGCTGCAATAAGAATGACAGCCTCGGGAGGGTTCCGGCTCCCGACCATTGATGAACTGAAAACTCTGGCTCCATATAATCAAAATATTTTTCCGGGTACAGACTGGTTTTGGTCTGCCTCGCTCTATCCCGCTAACGGCTACTATGCGTGGGGCCTTTATTTCGACAGTGGTCATGTCCGCGGCCGCAGCCAGGCCTACAACGGCGGCCGGGTGCGTTATGTGCGCGGTGGACAGTAATTTCTGTTTTTTTGTCATGGGGCACCAATAAGAAAGGAAAAGGCCATGAAGAAAAAAATGATTCAGGAGAAGGGGTCTTTCAGAAATAATTTGCTGCTTTCTCTGGGGATAATGGTTTTTTTCTGTGTTGCAGGAGCGGTGCAGGCAGCCCAGCCTCCATCATCTCCTCCTCCCCGGTTTCAGGAGGCGGAAGGAAGCAATGGTTCCATTATCCGGGACAATACCACAGGGCTTGAATGGCAGCGCTGCCCCTATGGTAAGGGCTGGACAGGTTCAGGCTGTAGCGGAAGAGCCTGGAGAGGAACGTGGGATGATGCCGTGCGGGTAACAGCTCCGGGTGGATTCCGGGTTCCAACCATTGATGAGCTGAAAACCCTGGCTCCATATGATCAAGGTGTTTTTCCTGGCAATTACGGGTTTTGGTCTTCCTCGCCCCATGCCTACGATACTGGCGATGCGTGGGGCCTCTATTTCGACTACGGCGGCGGTGCCCGCAACTACTACAAGGGCAACTACTACCAGCTCCGCCTTGTGCGTAGCGGGCATTGATTTTGTTTTTTTTGCAAAAAAAATGAATTCCAGAGAGTTATAGGCATGCCCATGGTTGGCCCATACCCCGGAAATTATCGCAATCATGCTGCGGGTGAGCAGCCGGAATCCGTCATCAGGATATCGCTGTGGCCCTTCTGGTCGGGATTCATTTCTTCCATTCACCGCGTATCAAAGGAGAACGTGATGACAGCTGCCATGCAGTCCGCCCCCCGTAATGACCGGATCTACTTCTGTGCCCCGGTTAACGCACTGGTGGAAGCTTTGATGACGAAAGTCGTGAACAATTAGAAAGGAAAGGCCCATGAAGAAAAATACGGTTCATGCGAAGGGCTATCTCAGAAAAAATCTGGCGATTGTTTTGGGATTACTGGTGTTTTTTTGCTTTGCAGGCTTCGTACAGGCCGCACAACCACCCCAGCTGCCTGCCCGTTTCCAGGTGGTAGCCAACAGTAATGGTGCTATCGTCCGGGATAATAATAGCGGCCTGGAATGGCAGCGCTGTGCCTATGGTCAGAGCTGGACAGGTTCAGGCTGTAGCGGATCCGCCTGGCAAGGAAGCTGGCATGATGCAGTGCGGATAACAGCTCCGGATGGATTCCGGGTTCCGACCATTGACGAACTAAAAACTCTGGCCCCATATGATCAAAATGTTTTTCCTGGTGCTTACAGATTATGGTCTTGCTCGCCCGATGCCTACAGTAATAGCGCTGCGTGGGGCCTCCATTTCGGCGGCGGCTATCCCAGCAACGGCCTCAAGGGCTACGGCAGCCAGGTACGCCTTGTGCGCGACGGACAGTGATTCTGGTTTTTTTGTCATGACGCACGAATAGGAAAGGAAAGGCCATGAAGAAAAAACAGGTTAAGGTGAAGGGATGTTTCAGGAAAAATCTGCTGCTTTCTCTGGGGATGCTGGTGTTTTTCGGTGTTGCAGGCATCCTACAGGCAGCACAACAACCCTCCCGCTTTCAGCCGGTGGAAGGAAGCAATGAGTCTATTATCCGAGACAATAGCTCAGGGCTTGAATGGCAGCGCTGCCCCTATGGACAAAGCTGGACAGGTTCAGGCTGCAACGGGGCTACCTGGCAAGGAAACTGGTATGATGCCGTGCGGATAACAGCTCCGGGCGGGTTCCGGCTCCCGACCATTGATGAGCTGAAAAGCCTGCACCCATATGATCAAAGAATTTTTCCTGGTCCTTACGTTTTTTTGGTCTTCCTCGCCCAGTAACTTCAACCGGTATATCAATGCGCAGTACCTCAATTTCCACGACGGGCATGTCGACGGCTACAGCAAGCTCCTCAACTACCATGTGCGCCTTGTGCGCGGCGGACAGTGATTTTGGCTTTTTGTCATGAGACACCAGAAAGAAAGGAAAAACCATGAACAAAAAACAGATTCAGGCAAAGGGATGTTTCAGGAAAAATCTGCTGCTTTCTCTGGGGATGCTGTTGTTTTTGGGTGTTTCAGGAATCGTACAGGCAGCGCAACAGCCATCCCGGTTTCAGGAGGTGGAAGGAAGCAATGGTTCCATTGTCCGGGACACTACCACAGGGCTTGAATGGCAACGCTGCCCCTATGGTCAGAGCTGGACAGGTTCAGGCTGTAGCGGAAGAGCCTGGCAAGAAAGCTGGCATAATGCATGGGATTTGACAGCTCCGGGTGGATTCCGGGTTCCGACCATTGATGAGCTGAAGACTCTGGTTCCTTATGATCAGAATGTTTTTCCTGGTCCTTACTGGTTTTGGTCTTCCTCGGATCTTGCCAGTTCTCCGGGCTATGCGTGGTATCTCTCTTTCGGTTATGGCGGCCGCAGCGGAGCCGGTAGCCTCAGCAAGAGAGACAAGTGTCAGGTACGCCTCGTGCGTGCCGGGCAGTGATTCTGGTTTTTTGCCAGTCTTACTGAAGCTGATAGGAAAGGAAAAAACAATGACGGAAAAAACGATTCTGGCGAAGGGATGTTCCAGAAAGACTCTGCTGTTTTTTTGGGGATAATGGTGTTTTTCTGTGTTGCAGGCATCGCGCAGGCAGCCCAGCCGCCTCCCCGGTTTCAGGAAGTGGAAGGAAGCCATGGCTCCATTGTCCGGGACAGCAAGACAGGTCTTGAATGGCAGCGATGTCCCTATGGTCAGAGCTGGACAGGTTCGGGTTGCAATGGAGAAGCCTGGAGAGGAAGCTGGGAGGATGCCTTACGCCTGACAGCTCCCGGTGGATTCCGGCTCCCCACCATCTCTGAGCTGAGAACCCTTGCACCATACGATCACAAAGCATTGCCTGGCGATTATTGGTTCTGGTCTTCCTCGGCCTCTGCAGACTTCAGTCACCTTGCGTGGTGCCTCCTTTTTAATAACGGCTTTGTCAGCGCCGACAGCAAGAAAGCCACCCAACGGGTTCGTCTCGTGCGCGGCGGACAGTGACTTTTGTTTTGGCCTGCGGAGGTGATCAGGTTTCTTCATATATTTTCAGTTTGTTGTGCAGAGTTGCCCGTGTAATGCCCAAAATCCGGGCGGCTTCGGATTTGTTTCCCTGGGTCTGCTCCAGGGTGGAGAAAATGGCATGGCGTTCCAGGTCGGCAAGGGTCTTCCCGTTTCCCGCAGGGGGGATTGCTGCGGCCATGCCCATGGGAAGCTCTTCTTCTGTGATGGTATCCGAAGGGCAGAGAATGACGGCGCGTTCAATGGCATTTTCAAGCTCCCGCACATTGCCGGGCCAGGCGTGGTGTAAAAGCGCATCCATGGCCCTGGGGCTGAAGCGCAGCACATGCTTGCGGTTTTTTTCCGCATAATGGCGGAGAAAATGATGGGCAAGAAGGGGGATATCCCCGGTTCGCTCACGCAGGGAGGGCATTTCAAGGCGCAGCACATTGAGTCTGTAATAGAGATCTTCCCGAAATTCCTGGTCTTTCACCGCCTGAGCCAGATCCCGGTTGGTGGCGGCCAGAATGCGCACATCCACTTTGATGATCTTATCGCTTCCCACCCGCTGAATTTCGCCTTCCTGCAGAACCCGCAGCAGCCTTGCCTGCATGGCAGGAGAGGTCTCACCGATTTCATCCAGAAAAAGGGTGCCGCCGTCTGCCTGCACAAAGCGCCCTTCCCGCCTGCGATCCGCTCCGGTGAAGGCTCCCTTCTCATGGCCGAATAATTCCGATTCCAGAAGGGAATCCGTGAAAGCTGCGCAGTTGAGGGGCACAAAGACCTTTTCCTTCCGTGGTCCCATGGCGTGGAGCGCCCGGGCAATGAGTTCCTTGCCCGTTCCCGAAGGCCCGGTGATGAGTATGGTCGCCTCGCTGGCCGCCATGGTCTGGGCCATGTCCATGAGCCTTTGCATGGCAGGGCTTTTTCCGATGATTCTGGGGCAGCCGGGATGGATGGCAAGGTGTTCTTTCAGACTGCGATTTTCGTCCTTAAGCCGTCTGTGGTCCAGGGTACGGGATAAAAGGATATGGAGTTCGTCAAAGTCCAGGGGTTTGGTGAGGTAGTCGTAGGCCCCGGATTTCAGGGCTCTGCGTGCGGACTCCACGGAGGAGTAGGCGGTCATGATGAGGATGGGAAGGCTGGGATTCCAGGTCAGCATTTTCTCCAGGGCCTCAATCCCGGAAATCCCTGCCATGCGTACATCCATAAGGATGGTGTCCATGGGCATGTCCATGACTTTCCGGAGTCCTTCTTCACCACTTGCGGCTTCTTCCACCTGGTAGCCAGAACCTGAAAGCAGGGTTTGGAGCATCTTTCTGTGACCTTCGTCATCATCCACCACAAGAATACGGGGTTTTACCATGACTAGGTTCCTTTTTGTTGTCAGAGGGGGAAGTAAAGACCAAATCGGGTGCCGCCCTCGGGGGGGCTTTCCACCCGTATCCGGCCGCCATGGGCGGTGATGATTTTTTCCACCACTGCCAGCCCCAGGCCCGTACCCTTGCTTTTGGTAGTATAAAAAGGGTCAAAAATCTTGGGAATGTCCCCTTCGGGGATGCCTTTGCCGGTATCCTGAATGTTAAGGGCAAGAAAGCCGTTTTCGAGCTTTGCGCTCACGGTGAGAACCCCGCCCTTTCCCATGGCCTGGATGGCGTTGAGATAGAGGTTGAGCAGTACCTGGGTGACGCGATCGGGATCCATTGAAATTTCAGGAAGCTCAGGAATCTGTATGTCCATGCGAATATCCGAAGCTCTGGCATCGGGCTCAATGAGGCGCAGGGTATGGCGGATCAGGGGTTCCGGTGGGGTGGGGAGGGGCTGTATATCCGAGGGCCTTGCAAATTCCAGCAGTTCTCCGATGACCCGGTCCATGCGGTTGACTTCCCGGATGAGAATTTCTGCGGCTTCATGGTGGGGGCTTTCCGGAGCAAAAAGCTGGCGGAAATGGGTGGCAAAACCCTTGATTGAGCTTAAGGGATTACGAATTTCATGGGCGACACCTGCGGCAAGCTGGCCTACGGCGGCAAGTTTTTCTCTGCGTCTCACCTCTTCTTCCAGGCGGCGGATTTCGCTGAGATCCCGCAGTACGAGTACACGGCCCAAGACTTCTCCCTGGCTCTGGATGGGAGAAATACTGACGGAGATGGGGATGGGCGCTTTGTCATGGGGAAGAAGAATTTCTGATTCCGGAATGGCTGTTTCCGGATTTTGGAGTAAGGGTCTCAGTACTTCGGGCATGAGGGGCGGAAGAACCTGGCCCACCAGTTTGCCCAGGGGCTTTTCCAGAAGGTTTTCTGCGGTTTTGTTGGCAAAGCGCAGATGTCCCTTAGCGTCGAGTATGAGAAGACCTGCGGGAAAGGAGCGGATGATTTCCATGGCCATGGCCTGGATGTCCCGGAGTCTCAGCCTTGAATGGCGCAGGGCTTCGGCGCGGAAGAGGGCGATAACGGCAAAGATGGCCAAAAGAAGGAGAATCCCCGCCATGGTCAGGGTCTGGCGTACATCCTGGGTTCGGGCGGTATCAAAGGCCTGGATATCCATGCCCACCACGAGGGTCAGCGGAGGGCTGGCCGGTTGGAAAAGCTCTCCGCAAAAGGGGCTGTCGCAGGGGGAAGGGGCGGCCCTGCGACCCTGCCCATGGGGATGCATGGGGCGTCTTAAGGGAGTGAAGGTCTGATAAAAGAGGAAATGGCGTTCATCCCCTTTTCCTGAGATGGTCCATCCCTGGGGATGGCTTTGGGGGAGGGAGGCCAGTATGCGGGAAGAAAGGGTACGCTCGGCAAGTCCTTCGGGATCGGCGTTGATGCGTACCAGGCCTTGGGGATCGCAGAGCAGGATGTAACGGATATCGGGTAGGCTGGTGGTTTCCTGGAAAAGGGTTTTGAGCTGAACTGCTTCTCCCAGTCTACCCATCATGCCGGTGCGGGTTCCGGCTTCCAGCGCACGGGTGAGGATCTGGCCTTTTTCCTGAAGGATGCGGACCATGTGATTCTGACTGCGTTGATGATTGATGAGGGCCATGCTGAAAATTACGGCAATGAGAAGGAGGATCAGGGCGGGCATGAGCCACCTGGATCCTGTAAGGGTGCTTGGCTGGGAAAGGGACGTGGGAGGCATGGTCGGCTCCAGAGTGTATGAAGTTTATACGGATTCCCGGAAGAAAGTATGTATGAATTTTATACACATTGGAAGATCTAAAAAGAGCGGAAAGTTCATTTTCTTATGTATCATGTTGTAAAGATTCATTTTTTTAAATTTGGCATCGGATGTGCAATAAAGAGAGATCAGGATTGTCCGAGGACAATGAAATAAACCGGAAAGGAAAGGATAAGAACATGAAAAAAATATGGATTCTGGTGGCAGGGGCGGCGCTTGTGGGGATGATGGCTGTGCAGGGGTTTGCCTGGGGAGGAGGTCCGGGTCGGGGTAAGGGTATGATGGGAAGTTGTATGGAGATGGCTCCTGAAAGTCGGGCGGCTTTCCTGAAGGATACGGCGGAGCTTCGGGTGGCTCTGGAAACGAATCGGGCGGAACTGGCTGCTGCCATGAGTGCGGAACATCCGGATACGGCCCGTGTGGAGGCTTTGTACCAGGAAATGGCCAGGCACAAGGCGACCATGGCCATGAAAGCCAAGGCCCATGGTCTGGCGGGTATGGGGGATGGTTGTGGGTGCGATGGGATGCGCCAGGGAAGAATGGGGGCTGGCAGAGCTCAGTAGGCAGGGACAGAAAAAGACATTCATTATGATTGAAAAACGGGGCTTTGGCCCCGTTTTTCAGTTTGGGTCAGAAGAAGGGTTCACTGGGAAGGGAGATTTTCTGCCTTGTACCTGTTTTCGTCTTCCTGTCTTTTATCAAAGAGAAGGTCTGCAAGCTGCACAAATTCTGGAACATGAAGGGTCTCGGCCCGCCTGGAAGGCGTGATCCCTGCCCGGATGAGAAGCGCTTCGGCCTCCTGGGCACCAAGATCCGCAAGGCCTGAGGCCAGGCTGTTGCGCAGGGTTTTTCGTCTCTGGCCAAAGGCCGCCCGGACCACCTCAAAGAAAAGAGTCTCATCCTTTGCCTGGAGCTCGGGTTTTTCGGGAAAAACCACTTCGATAATGGCGGAATCCACCTTGGGTTTGGGGTAAAAAAGGTGGGCTTTCACGGAAGCCAGCATGCGGATGTGGCCGCAATACTGAAGGGCCACGGAAAGACGTCCGTAGTCCCGGTTGCCCGGAGGAGCCACAATGCGCTGGGCCATTTCCGTTTGCAGCATGAAAATTCCCCGGGTGATGCGATGGCGAAAGGCCAGGATACGGATGAGAATCTGGGAGGAGATATTGTAGGGAAGGTTTCCGATGACAAGCGTATTCCGGCCTTCGGCGAGAAGGGGTTCGAGATCAATCCTGAGGATACTGCGGTTATGCAGGGTGATGTTGGAAAGACCTGCGGAGAGAATTTCCTGTTCCAGAAGCGGGATCAGGTCTCTGTCCGCTTCCACGGCATGGACATGGGCGGCCCTGCGTGCAGCGGGAAGGGTGAGGGCGCCAAGACCTGGACCAATCTCAATGAGGTTCTGGTTACAGCCCTGGGCAATACCGGCTCGGTCCAGGATCATTTCTGGCGTGGAAGGATCGATGAGAAAATTCTGACCCAGGTCTTTTTTGGGTTTGAGGTCTGAGGCCTTAAGGAGCATCTGGGGTGTTGTCATTGATTTCTTTTCCATCAGAGGCCTTTGTCTGCGGAGAGGCGGAAGCCCGGAGCAGACGCAGGGTAAGATAATAGGTGCCAAAGGCCACGGGGATACCCATGACAATGCCGCCCAGGAGAGTGGCCCAGAGAACGGAGGCTTTTCCATGAACAAGGAGGACCGCACCCTGCATTTTTTCCTGGAGCGTGCCCGGACCGTTGAAGTGATAGGCAAGGGTGAGAATGTCATCAAAGCCCACCCCCTCTATCCCTGTGAGAGTGACGCCCAAGAGATAGGCTGCATAGTAAAGTACCGGGATGGTGATGGGATTGGAAATCAGGGTTCCGATGAAGGCCGCGGGAATGCTTCCCCGGAGAAGAAAGCCAAGGACAATGGCCAATACGGTGTTAAAGGGGATGGTGGGGGTCATGGCAATGAAAACGCCGATGGCAAAACCCCGGGCCACAAAGGGCTTTTCGCCTCCAAGCTGTTCAAGCTGCCGGTAAATATGAAAAAGACGTTGTTTCGGCGTCATGGGGCCCGGCGGTTGATGGTGGACGGGAGCCCCGGATGCTGGGCTCGTTTGGGGCGGAACAAAAAAGATCTTTGTTCCGGCGCGAACTGGCGGATATTGTTACCATGAAATCCGTTACCGGGCAAATGATTCAGAGGGCTTTGGACAAAGTCTTTGCCCCTGATAATCCCGGTGAGTGCATCAGATAAAAAGAGGGGAGGAAAGAATGTCTGATCCTGAATGGCCCTTCTTTTCTGTGTGCGATGTTCATGGGAAGATGCTTTTGCTTTTTTGAAAGAGTAGATATATTATTTTTATGAATTGTTTTTAGGGGCGTATCTTCTGTATGTTCAAATGGCATACATTCCATGTGTGAAATTCTTTTTCTCAGATCAGAAATCTTGCCTTGAATTTTTTTCAGGAAAAAGTATTTTTATTCAATGTTCACCTTCGATTGCTTATCCTTCAAGACCCCCCAATGGTATGATGAGGAGAATTCCTATGGCCAAAAAGAAAGTTGCGCGTCCTGTTTTAAGTGATCTCATTGAACAGATTATGGATCAGCATGATATTCCGACCCGCAAGGATTTCAGCGCCCTGATGGACCGGATGGCCCAGCTGGAAAATCTTTTAAAACAGATTCATCTGACCAGTGGCATGGGCATGGGGAACGGCGCAGGCGGCCGCAAAGCAGGGGGCAGAAAGGGGAAACGCGCAGGACTCAGTGCTGCGGATGTGGTGCTTTCCGTGATGCGGGAGCATGGCGGAGAAATCAGCTTCAAAGAGATCCGTGAAAAAACCGGATACGATGATAAAAAACTCAGAAACATTGTTTTCCGCATGTATAAAACGGGAAAAATCATGCGGGAAAATCGGGGGGCCTACCAGATTGTCTCTGAAAAAAAGGCGGAGGAAACCCCTGACATGGCCTGAGGGAAAACCGTTTTTTGGGAAACATTGAAGCCCTTTTGCCGGTTTGTTTTTTTTACTGAAGATGAAAGGATCGTCTTTTTTGATGGCAACGATGAAAGATCACAGCACTCCGATGCTGTCCGAGGGTCAGCGTGTGGGAGGATTCCTTGTCCGGAAAACGGCGGTCCTTCCCGAAATTCGTGGCTGCTATTACGCCCTGGAACATGAGGCAACGGGGGCCCGGCATGTGCATGTGGCCTGTCCTGACAGTGAAAACACCTTTGCCGCAGGTTTTAAAACCGTTCCTGCGGATGAGACGGGTGTTGCCCATATTCTTGAGCATACGGCCCTCTGCGGTTCAGAACGCTATCCTGTGCGGGATCCTTTTTTTTCCATGATCAAGCGCAGCCTCAATACCTTTATGAACGCCTTCACGGCTTCGGACTGGACCCTGTATCCCTTTGCCACGGAGAACACCAAGGATTTTTATAACCTTCTCCGGGTGTATCTGGATGCGGCCTTTTTCCCGAAGCTGGATCTCTTAAGTTTCCGCCAGGAAGGACATCGTCTGGAGTACGATGAAGCGGGTATCCTGCAGCGTATGGGGGTTGTATACAATGAGATGAAGGGCGCGATGAGCTCGCCCAGCCAGATTATGGGACGGGGGCTTTTAAAGGCGCTTTATCCGGATGTGACCTATGGGCACAACTCCGGGGGAGATCCGGCCTGTATTCCGGACCTGAGCCACGCGGATCTTCTGGCCTTTCACCGCCGCCACTACCATCCCAGTAACGCCTGGTTCTTTACCTATGGGGACATGCCCCTGGAAGGGCATCTGCAGGTCATTGAGGAGGGGGTGCTTTCCCGTTTTTCCCGCATAGATCCCAAAACCGAGGTACCTTCGCAGCCACGCTGGACAACACCCCGGGAAGTCCGGGAAACTTATCCGGCTGTGGATGGGGGCAGCCTGGATAAGGAGTGCCAGGTGGCCCTGGCCTGGCTCACGCCGGATATCCTGAACACCCAGGATGTTCTGGGTTTTGTGCTTCTAGAGCAGGTTCTGCTGGGCAATGCGGGAGCCCCCTTGCGCAAGGCACTCATGGATTCAGGTCTGGGTACTGCACTTTGCGATGGTGCGGGTTTTGACGCAGATAACCGGGATACGGCTTTTTCCTGTGGCCTGAAGGGGATGAGGGAAAAGGATGCCATCACCCTGGAAAACCTCATTCTGGAAACCCTGACAAGGCTTGCGGAAAAGGGCATTGACCGGGAGCTGGTGGAAGCGGCCATGCATCAGCTGGAGTTTCAGAAAAAGGAGATTTCCAATACGCCCTATCCTTATGGCCTCAAGCTTGTATTGGGAATGTCCGGAACCTGGTTTCACGGGGGCGATCCTCTGAAGGTGCTGCAGTTTGAAGAGGATCTGGAAGCCATTCGCAGTGGAATGGATGCGGGGTATTTTGAAAATCTGATCCGCAGGTATCTTCTGGAAAATCCCCACAGGGTCCGTTTCATCCTGGCGCCGGATACGGAAAAACAGCGGCGGATGGATGAGGAGGAGCGTCGGATCCTGGACGCCATTGATGCTTCCCTGGGTGAGGAGGAAAGGCAGAGCATCCGACAGGAGGCGGAAACCCTGAAGGCCCTGCAGGAGGCGGAGGAAAATCTTTCCGTGCTGCCCACTCTGGAGCGAGAGGACATTGATCCGGCCGTGAAAACCGTGGCGCCTTCGGGAAGCCGGGAGGATCTTGTGTTTTACGATGCCCCCACATCAGGCATCGTGTATGCCACCCTGGCCTTTGGTGTGGCGGATCTGGATCCGGAATACCTGGCCCTGGTGCCGCTTTTTTCCCACGTACTCACCCGCATGGGCACGCGGGATATGGATTATGTGGCTGTGGCCCGGAAAATGGACGCCACAACGGGCGGTATCGGTGCTTCCAGTCACAGTCGCACCCGACTGGATACGGCCCTTCTTTCGCCTTTTATCACCCTGTCGGCCAAGGCGTTGGAGCGTAACCTTTCTCCCATGCTGGAACTTCTGGAAGGTTTTACGGCGCGTTATGATTTTTCCGATGCGGAACGCCTGCGTCAGCTTCTTTTTGAATACCGGGCCGCCATGGAGTCGGCCGTGGTGCAGAGCGGGCACAGGTTGGCCATTTCCCTTGCCTCCAGGCACTTAAGTCCTGGGTGCGCGCTTTCCGAAGACTGGAATGGCGTGCATCAGCTGAAACGGATCAAGACACTGACCGATGGAATCAAGGCCGGGGATGGAAACGCCTTGCAGGATCTCCAGGAAAAACTGGGTGTAATGGCCCAGAAAATCTTTACTGCGAAAAACCTGCGGGCGGCTCTGGTTTCAGAAGAGGGAATCCGGGAAAAAGCCCTGGACGGCATGCAGGCGCTGCGGGACTCCCAGGGGCAGGGCGGGCAGGCGGCTTTTGTGCTGAATGCCTCAGCGCTTCAGGCAGTCCCGGTTCTGCGTGAGGCCTGGACAACGGCCACAGCGGTGAATTTTGTGGCTTCAGCCCTGGAAGCTCCGCGTTTGGATCATGCGGATGCGCCGGTTTTGTCTGTGATTGCCAAGCTTCTGCGTTCCGCGTATCTGCACAGGGAAATTCGGGAAAAGGGAGGGGCGTACGGAGGATTTTCCCTCTTTAACGCCGAAGAAGGGGTCTTTTCCATGGCCTCCTACCGAGATCCCCATATCCGGAGAACCCTGGATGTCTTTGCCGGTGCTTCCGAATTTCTGGTTTCAGGTAAATTTGACGAAACGGATATCAAAGAAGCCCTTTTGCAGGTATGCTCGGAAATGGACAGGCCGGATACCCCTTCGGCCGCAGCAAGAAAGGCTTTTATGCGGGATCTTGTGGGACTTTCCGATGCGGTGCGCAGACGGTTCAAGGAAGGGCTGTTGGCGGTGGACAGGAAGGCGGTCTGTGATGTGGCCGAGCGCGTTCTTGCAGGGGCAAAGGCCCAAAGCGGCGTTGCGGTGATTACGGGTGCGGATATCCTGGCCCGGGCGGATGTGCAGCCTCCCCTGGAATCCCGCAGTATTTAGGTTTTTGCAGGACTCCGCGATCCCTGGGAAAAAGAGGAGGACTTTTTGATGCAGGAAAGAACGATTTATATTACGGAAGTGGATCTGGAGCGCCTGGAAAGATTGGTGGAGGCCACGGATAAGCGGGGACGGCTGGGTGAGCACCTGGATCGGCTCATGGATGAGCTGGATCAGTGCAGGGTGGTGGAGCCGGAGCATGTGCCTGCGGATGTGATTACCATGAATTCCAGGGTGAGGTTGAAGGATCTGGTTTCGGGTAAGGAGGCGGAGTGGACCCTGGTTTTTCCGGGAAAAGCGGACATTGCCCAGAACCGCATTTCCATCCTGGCTCCCGCAGGTATTGCCATGATCGGCCTTCGGGTGGGGGATGTGGTTTCCTGGTCTACGCCGGATGGAGAAAAACGGCTTCGGGTGGAGGCCATCCTGTACCAGCCTGAAGCGGCCGGAGATTTTCATCTCTAGGAAAGTTTTTTTGTCTTGCACATGGGCTCAGGCGCGAGAAATAGGCAGGGCCCCAGCCCAGGGCAGCGGATAGATCAGAAAAAACAGAGGGGAGAAGGCAGGGCCAGGCAGGCCTTTCTTCTCCCTTTTTTTGGGGCCTGGGCGTTCAGGGCAGCAGATCCAGGGCCTTGAGTGCGGTGTTAAAATCAGGATCCTGGCCGATTTCAGGTACCAGTTCCCTGTGGACCACGGTGCCTTGTCTGTCGATGATCACCACCGCCCGGGCGAGAAGCCCGCGCAAAGGACCATCCATGAGGGTGACGCCATAGGCGAGGCCGAATTCCGGGTTACGGAAGGTCGATGCGGAATGCACAGCCGTCAGTCCTTCGCTCCCGCAGAAGCGGCTGTGGGCAAAGGGGAGGTCTGCGGAGATGCAGAGGACAGCGACTTCTGGCCTTTTTCCGGCTTCCTCGTTAAAGCGGCGGACCGAGGCGGCGCACACGCCGGTGTCAATACTGGGAAAGATATTGAGGATAAGATTTTTTCCCGGAAAGGCAAAAAGACCGGTTTCCCCCAGATCCGTCCCAGTCAGCCTGAAGTCCGGTGCCTGGCTGCCAGTGGGGGGAAGTTCGCCTGCGGTCTGAACGGGGGTGCCTCTGAGGGTGACTGTGGCCATGCTACGCTCCTTGTCTTGGGTGGATGATACGTTGTGTCTCTTTTGTGAAACATGAGGGCGCGGAAAGCTTTCGTCAAGGCTGGGAGGCGTTTTTTTTTATGCTTGGACGGGACAGATCAGAGGATGCCAAGGTCCATGGCTTTAAGAATCTGCCTGGCCTCCTTGAAATCCTTCTGGATTTTTACAGCCTTTTCAAAAAATTCCCTGGCCTTGTCCATGTCCTTCATATCCAGACAGATACGGCCCATGTTGTAGTGGATATGGGGTTCATCCGGATGCACCTTCAGGGCTTTGGCATAATGGATCATGGCGTTCTGATGATCGCCCCGTTTTCTGTAGATAATGCCAAGGGAGTTAAAGACATTGAGGGATTCATACCCCAGGGCCAGCATTTCCTTTAAAATATCCTCTGCATGTCCGTCATTGTCTCTTTCCATGTGGATTTGGGCCGCGTGTCCAAGATACTGGTCTGCCAGATCATCCCGTCCCATGGCCCTGTAGGCCCGTCCCATGGCCTCATAGGCTTTGGCAAAGAGGCGATCCAGCTGGGTGGCTTTCCTGAAGGCTTCAATGGCTTCGGGATAACGTTTTTGAATGCTGCGGATGTAGCCGATATTGTAGTGGTATTCGGGGCCCTCTTTCTGGTCCAGAATGGATTTGAGCTGCGCCACGCCTTCTTTGAACCTGCCTGTGTCAATGAGGGAGACGCCTTTTTCAAGTTGGGTCTCGGTTTTGCGGATATGGGGATCTCGGGTCTGGCCCAGGCTTTTTGCGAGTTTTTCCTGGAGGATTCTGGGAGTAAATGGCCAGACCAGAAGGCCTGTGACCCCGGCATATCCGGCTTTCATGACCTTAAGGGAGGTGAATTCCGGATCCATCAGAAAAAAGGGCGTGTAGGCGAAACGTTCATTTTTGCGTATGAGGCTTAAAAAGCGAAGTCCCTGAATGGTGGGGGTGGTGTAAGCACAGAGAAAAAAGACGATCTCCTTTTTGCTGCTTTCCCAGACCGCTTCTTCAAAATTCTGCATGGCGGAGATACGGTCAAAACCCAGAAAGGAAACGGCCTTCAAGAGGGTTTCAAGGATGCCTTGATCCTCGTGGAGAATGAGGACAGAGCCCTTGGTTTCCGTTGGCGGGAGAATGGGCAGAGAGAAGTCAGAGGGTATCAAGGAGGGTTCTCCTTACGCGATCTGTGACGGAAAGTCCGTTCCTCAGCAGCCGCTTGTCTTCGATGAGGGTTTTCAGGCGCCCCATGAGCTGGGGCAGGGGACGGACACCCAGGAGAAAGGGGGCGTAAAGGGATTGTTTTCCATGGTAATCAAGAACTTTCATGGCCACATGATAACACCTGGCTTCCAGGGTATCAATATGATCAAGGGGGAGGGCCTGGAAGAATATTTCTCCCCAGGAATTCCGCATGAGCAGTTCTGCGGAAAAGGGCCGCGGGTCCTCCGGGTTCCGGGGGTGAGCGGATAAGAGAAGAACGATCCTTTCCCAGAAGGGCCTGGCGAGGAAAACCGCATCCGAGATGGGCATCCAGGGCTGGAGGGCCATAAAGAGGGCCTTCCAGTCCACTTCCTTTTCAAGGGCTCCGAAAAACCTGACATCCGGATGGAGGCGCAGGTGACTGTGATTGGGTCTGAAGATGCCATGCCCCATGCCCCAGCCCAGTACCCGGAGGATGTGGGAATCTGAAAAAAGAGGATTGTCACCACAGGAAGGGGCATCGGAAAAGAGCTGCCATTGCGGGGGGTGGGTTCCATCCGGATGCCATTTCAGATCCAGATGCCCATGGTGGAGGCTCCGCAGATGGAGGGAAGCCGGAGGAAGCCTTTCCCCCTGACCGTGATTGAGAATGCTTGCGGCCTTATGCCGGAGGATGGTGTGGGCTTCATTTGCGGGAGCTTGTTCCGGCGTGGGGCTTTTTTTTGTATCCCTTTCTCCGGTGTTTTCCAGGGCTGCGGTGTAAAGTTTGTGTACGCGTTGCATAAGGGCCTGGTCCAGAAGTTGTTTTTCTACCTCATGCCACTGGGAGTAGTGGAGGAGTTTCTGAAGCCTGGCGGCGTCAAGATGCCATTTTCTGACATAGTGGTTGAGAATTTTTCTTTTAGGGGAACCTTCCTGGGGAAGGCTGACCTGGGGAAAACCGCAGAGCCGGAGGAAGATGGCCATCTTGACTTCGGACATGGCCTGGGAATCCCCGGACTCCTGGTGAAAGGCCAGAACACGCTCAAAGGCCAGTACATAGGGGTCCATGGCATAATCATCCACCCGTGAGAGGGCAAAGTCCTGCCTGAGCTGGTCGCAGAGAAGGGGAGGATGTAAATCGTTTTTCAACTGGTAGCTTGCCGTGATACTGGCCTTGATCAGGGCTTTGACAGGATCTTCCGGAGCTTTGCAGATCTGCCAGAGAAGACCCTCAAGAATGTTTTCATGGGAAAGGGGGCCTGGGCATCCTAAGTCAATGAAGGATTCCTGAAGAAGGGCCCTTTCTTTGAAAAGTGCCTTCTGGTCAGAATCCAGGCCCGCAGGCAGTACGGCCCAGAGCGGAATTTTGCCCGCAACCATGAAAAAAGTCCTGTAGAATTCTTCCTTGAGCAGTACGGCTGGGGGTTTAACGGTTTTTTCATCTTTCAGATCCAGCAGGTTGTTCCTGAGCCTTTGGGCCGTATGGACAAAAAAACTGATTTCCTGGGAAAATTGTTCTTTTCCATGGCGTACGATGCGATGCAGTTTCTCATGGAAGGCCTGCATTTCTTCAGGAGTGAAAAGCTTTGGATCCACAATCACCCAGAAGTCAAAATCGGATTTTCCGGATTGGGTGAAGGTTCCAAGGCTTCCCATGTGATAAAGGCCCTGTACCGCAGGGTGCATGCAGGGGCTTTGCAGAAGTTCGCGTATTCTGGCGTTGTTTTCTCCCAGGCTCTGGGCAAATCCTGCATTCTGAAAATTCCAAAGCCCCGGATGGCGGTGGAGGGATTCCACATAGCCTGGAAAATCCGGCGCATTGATGTGGATGAGAAAGGGGATTTCTCTGAAAAGCTCCAGGCTGTTGGGCGGCAGGTAGCGGATCATCTCCCGGAGCCTTGCAATGTTGTAAAATATAAAATTTTTTTTGTTTTGTGCAATGAGACGCTCTATACTCTCCATCATGCCCTCATGCCTTGCATGACAGGATGCCTTGAATCTTGGCCCTGTCTTCTTAAAAAAAGAGACAGCTTTTTTTGGGGGACGGTCGGATATCCGTTTTTCGGTCCCCTGTGGCGTTGAATATGGTACATGAAAAAGCACGGGAATGGGTAAAATTCCGCCTTAAGCCCAAGAACCTGGGGTCGGGTGGTGGCATGGGGGCTGTGCCTGCCCATCAGAAAAGGGCATTTCTGGGAAGGAAAGACAATGGACAAGGAAAAGCAGCCCCACTCCGGTATTGAGCTGGATCACCTGGATCTTCCCGATCTTCCGGAGCTGGAAGAAGAGGATGAGCCCTTCGAAAGGGATTCCGACGCCGCCCTTCTCGAAGGGATCCTGGAAAGTCTGGACAGGGAGATGAAGGCGGGAAAATTTCTCCACACCTTTACGGCCCAGATTATTGAAATCAATGAAATTGTCAGAATGGAGTATGCTTCCAGCCGGGATATTGCCCAGGTGATCCTGAAGGATGTTTCTGTGGCATCCAAGGTCCTTTCTCTTGTGAATTCAGCCTATTACTCAAGATTTGGAAAGGAGGGGATCGCCAGTATCGCCGAGGCCATGGTGATTCTGGGGACGGAGATTGTCCAGCAGACGGCATCCACCCTTTTGCTTTTTGAATTCATGCAGGACATGGGCAAGGGGGGCATGCTCAAGGAAAAATCCCTGATGAGTCTCATGCGGAACATCATGGGCCGTGAAATTGCCGAAACAGCCGGATATCCGGAAAAGGACGCATTCCAGCTGGTGTCCATGCTCTATGACATCGGAGAGCAGGTGGTGATCTTCTGCAAGCCGGAAGTCTACCAGAGGATTGAACATTTTGCCGTGCGGGAGGATCTGGACGGGGAAACGGTTTCCAAAAAGATGCTGGGTGTTTCCTTTTCGGAAATTGGCCGGGGCATTGCCCTGGGCTGGGGATTTCCAAAGAGTATTGTGGAGGGGCTTTACCCTTTCGAGGATTTTGATCGCAAGGAAAAGCACTTATCCCTGCGAGACCTGAAAAGGCTTGTGGCTTCTTTCACCCATGAAATGTGCAGCATGGATGAGCCCATGGACAGGGTAGGGAGAAGGAAAAAGATTGAGGAGATTGTGGGGCGCTATGGCCGTTTTCTCGCCATGACGACGGAGGATGCCGAAGGGCTTCTGGACCATGCCCTGGCAAAGATGACCAGCCATGCGAGAACCCTGAAAATCCGTCTGAAGGATACCCGCTTTGATATGGATCGCTCCCGGACTGGCGCGGAGGCCGTTGCCCTGGGAATTCCGGAGCGGTCGGGGGAGGGGCTTGGTCATCTGGGAGTTCAGGAAGCCTGGGTGAAGGGCCGCATTGCGGCCATTGAAAAGGCCCTTGAAGCGGAGTTTCGCCTCAGTGATATTCTTTTGCAGGTCATTACCACGATTTATAAAGGGTTTTTCTTTTCAAGAATCGCCATCTGCATCCTGGACAAGGCCAATGGCATCATGACCCCGCGTTTTGTGCTGGGGGACGATATGGCGGATTTCGGAAAGAATTTTCGGTTTCAGGTGCAGACCTCGGGGGGGGATGTCTTCAATAAGGCGCTCAATACGGGGCTGGACATGCTGGTGGAGGACATGGAGAATCGGGAGTGGAACAGCAGAATCCCGGATTGGTTCACGGAAGGAGCCTTTGCCCCCTGCTTTGCCCTGTACCCCCTTCTGGTGGAGAAAAAAAAGGTGGGTCTGATTTATGTGGACTGGAGCAGGGAGTTCACACCACTTTTTTCCAATGAGGTGAAGATCTTCATGCAGCAGCTTAAAGGGCTGACTCTCATGGCCATCCGTAAAAGCAGAGGCTAGGCCCCATTCCCTTCTTCGTCCATCAGGCTGACGCCATCCATGAGCAGTTTCATGAAATGTCCCATGGGCGGTTTGTCTTTGTCCCTTTCCGGTAACTCCGGGTTGTAGATGAAACGTCCCTTTTTTTCCCTGAGAATACGGTAAAACGCCTCCTTTTCCCTGTGGGCTCCGTGGCGTGCTGCAACCATTTCTCCGTGGATCAGGGAAATGGCCGCTCTGGTTTCCGGAAAGATAAAAAGTAAAAGGCCGGTTTTTTCTCCCATTTTAAGCATCTGAAGAAGTTCGGGAATACCTGTGGTTTCAAGGGAGCCGGAAAGCCCGGCGCCGGAGGAGCCGATGTTGGCAAGGTCGGCTTTCTGAAGGCGTTTGGCCAGGCGCTGGCTTAAAAGCCGGGCAAAGTACATCTGCATGTCCGGATAGGTCTGGAGCATACGCATGAATTGCCTGCCTTCAAGGTAGAGAACCTTGCTGTTTTCCATGGCTTTGATGGTGGCATTGATCGGCTCTCCACTGATGAGGCTCATTTCTCCGAAAACGTCCCCTCCTTCCATGGTGTCGAGGACCCCTCCCTGGGTATCCATTACCGCGACCCTGCCTGAAACAAGAACAAAAAGATGTTTTCCCCGATCGCCCTTTTGCAGCAGAAGACTGCCTGCTTCATATTCCCTGGCTTTCATGCGTTGCAAAACCTCCTGGAGCTGTTGTGCGTCGAGGCTCTGAAACGCGGGATAACCGGAGACCACAGCGGTGAGGGGGTGGTGAGTCCTGGGCGGAGAAAAAGGGGGCGTATGGGTGAGAAAGGAGCGTATTTCCTTGAGTTCCGATGCAATGGCCTGCATGCCCTGGGCCAGATCCTGCAGCAGTCGTTGGGTCTGATCCGGCGTAAAGGCGGATTCCTGGGGCAAGGGGGGGGGATGCACCGGGAGCTTTTCAGGGGAAAAAGCGGGATTGCCGGATTCGGGGAATGCGGGGGAGTGAGCCGTTTCCAGGGTTCCGGCCAAAGGTTTGGGAAGACTTGGCGGGTTTTCCGGATTTCCGGGAAGGAGGATGGGCTCTTCCGGGTTTTGGATTTTTTCCTGGGTTTTTTTCAGAGGAGTTTTAAGAAAACGCAGAAATTTTTCAAAAAAAATCTGGGGATAAAGATTTTCGATGATAGCCAGGTTTTTCTGGATGAGATTCTGGGCGGCATTGCGTATCCCCTTGGCCGCTAAGGACTGGGGGTAACGGAGGATCAGGGCCTTTTGTTCCGCAAGGGCGTTTTCCACAGCACTGTCTTTGGGGATGATGCCAATGGGAAATAGTTCCATCTGAAGATGGGTTCGCGCTGCGGCAAGGAGCTTTAAAAGCACCATCCTGGCTTTTTCCATGCCGGAGGCATGGTTCATGATGACAAAGACAGGCTGGGTAAAGCCATTGAGGCGCAGGACTTTGAGCAGGGCATAGGCATCCGTGAGGGAGGCAGGGTCTGGTGTGAGGATGAGGAGCAGCTCGGAGGCGGCAAGGCAGAAGGCCAGTACATCCCTGGAAATTCCGGCTGCGGTATCCACGAGGATATAATCATAGGCAGCCAGGGTGGAAAATTCCTGGATGAGTGTCTGAAGCTCGGCTGCGGGCAGGGCCGTCATGGCCTCAATGCCCGAACTGCCGGGCAGGATATCAAGGCCTTCGGGGGTTCGGACGAGAATGTCCCGCAAGGGAATTTTTTCAAAAATAACATCTTTGAGGGTGCGTTCCGGATAGAGCTTGAGCAGGATGCTGACATTGGCAAGGCCGAGATCCGCATCCAGCAGGCAGGTTTTATGCCCCAGCTGGGCAAGGTAGAGGGCAAGGTTGGTGCTGATGTGGGTTTTTCCCACACCGCCCTTGCCGCTGCTGACGGTGATGATCCTTGGCATGGGCTCTGGCTCCTCCAGACGATGGGGATTGGGTGAAGTCGGTGCCCCGCCGGGGAGGGGGGCTCAGGAACGACCTTCGGGCTTTCAGAAAGGGGGCGTGTCTGTGGAAAAGAAGAGCGTCTGCTGGGCACCTTTGAGATCATAGGCAATGGTGTGCATCACCAGATCTTCGTTTTCATACAGGATCTGGTTGTGGATGGGAATACCGCCGTGAACATGTATTCTGCCCGTGGAGCGGATGCCCGGAAGGGAGATTTCCACATCAAAGACCTTGGCGTCCCGTGCGCGGATGTAGGGGGTATCCACAGGCTGGGTGCTGATGGGGGTGGTACGCAGGCCTGGGTTGATGAAGTCCGGGATGCGGTGGGCGCCGAACTGGAGATAGGCGGAGGGCATTTCCATGGTCTGGCCATCGCCTGTCCGGGTTGCCATGCGCAGGATGCGCATCTGCCTGTGGAGGGTTTTCATGGTTTCCTTATCCGGGCCCAGGGGAAGCTGGGTGGGATACCCTGCAATCTGAACCAGGGTGAGATTGGGCTGGCCGTTCTGGGATGCGGCATGGCTTTCCACTTCAAGGGTCACGGTATCCCCTTGGACCTCTATGACCCGGGTGGTACTCAAGATGATGTCTCCATCCGGATTGACGTACCGGGTGAGGGTGGTGATCCACTGCCCCTTGGCCAGGGGAATGCGTACATGACCTGGGGTGTTGAGATCCTTTGTCTGGGTGAAGGCCAGGGATTCCGCCATTTTTTCAAGAAGGGCGCGAGGGCCTGGGTCTGCGGTGGGGAGGGGTTGCGGACCACCGCAGGCCGTGAGTGTCAAGAGGGCGAGAACCATGGCGGAATACAGCAGCGTACGGTTTTCAGGCATGGGAACCTCCTTGTTCAGGCGCTTTTATTTTGCAGACAGCAGAGAGTTGATGGTATCCACATCCGCACCGCTAAGATGCCCGCCCCGCACAGCCAGATCCAGGGTGGCTCTGCCCAGGGCCTGGTACAGGGCGCAGCGCTGGGGACGTTTGCTGGCCATGGCTTCCATATGGCGGGAAAGGGTGGCGCTATCTCCTCGCATGAGGGGACCTGTGAGCGCCTGGGTGGGGGGCATTTTGCTGAGATTGGTGAGGGTGCCGGAAACCAGAGGACTGAGAAAGGCCATGGCCTGTTCTCCTTCAATGCCGGATGCTTCCAGAAGATCAAAGGCAAAATCCATGAGGGTGACAAGATAGTTGGAAGCCACCACAGCTGCGGCATGGTAGAGGGTTTTGGCCTCAGCGGCAATGGTGGCGCCCCGTGCCCCGAGCTGTCTGGCCATGGCAAGGCCGACTTCCACAGCTTCGGGCATGCCTTCTGCCGTCATGAGGATGCCCAGAAAGGGATTTTCGTCCGGATCCGGAGTACGGGAAAAGCTTTGCAGGGGATGCAGAGAGGCTGTGAAGGCTCCCTTCTGGGCTGCAGGCGCAAGCAGGCTTGCGGGTTGGGACCCGCTGAGGTGAAAGACGATCTGACCCGGACGGAAAAGGTTGTTTTCGGCAAACTCCGTGCAGGCCGGACCCAGGGCGTCATCGGGCAGGGCGAGAAAGAGGATGTCCGCTGCACGGGTAAGGCTCTGGGGATCGAGGATGGGGAGGGCTGTGAGTTCAGCGGCAGCGATGGCGGCTTGCCTGCGCGCGTCCCAGAGGCCACAGAGGGGCCAGCCTGCTTTTTTCAGGTGCAGGGCCAGATGGCTTCCGGCTCTGCCGCATCCGATGATACCTGTCTTGTGTGTCATGGGGAAATTTTTCCGGAATTTTTTCTTCAATTTCAGGTCTCTTCGAATGTTAATTAGCCCTTTCATGAAAATGGTACAAGGAGTATTTTCATGAAAGGATGCGGCAACGGAGCGATCAAGAGCCTTGGGGCTCAGGGAAAAAAGAAGATTTGGCAGGAGAGTTTT
>NZ_JAVETM010000094.1:0-3962 GCF_034006065.1 Desulfobotulus sp.
CAAAACTCATGCGGCACCGCCTTTCTGAAGGCTGAGGATGTAGGCTTTATGGGCTTCCGGGTGCCTGGCCTGCATCTCCCGCATGGCCTCGCCTTTGGAACAGGCCTTGGCCGCCATATGACCTTCCACCAGCGCCAGAAAATCCGGGCCGCCTCCGGGAAGGGCCGCTGCACCCGCAGGTGATCCCCCCACAGCAACGGCGGAAGGCGTGGCTGCCTGCAAGGCCGCGAGAATCTGGGCCGGAGTGGGGCCTGCCATTGGGTTCTGAGCCGGGGCCGCAGGGGCGGGTGTCTGGGGATTGGCCTGCCCACCCAGAGCCAGAAGCCCGGCATCGGCCATGGCTTTGATCTGATCCGCCTTCAGGCCCAGCCCCTGAAGGGTGCGGATTTTCCCCGAAACTTCCGGCCCCGCCACCATGGTCACCATGGCAAGCATGTCTTCCCCGGCCGCGCTGATTTTGGGTGCCAGTTCCGCACGCACCGCATCCCCGCCCTCGGCCTTGATCTGGGCGTAAAGGGCGGGGTGCTCCGCTTTGAGTTGGTTCACATCCATGTTTTCCTCCCTGAGTGCTGCCATAAAGGGTTCAAGGCCGGGGGTGATGCGATCCACCAGCCCTTCTTTGAGGCCGTCTTCCGCCAGATAGATCCGGGCATCCGTGGCCCGGATGTTCTCCGGAGAAAGTCCCCGGAGGCTGGCGTAGGATTCCGTAAAAATGCCGTACATTCTGTCTAATCGTTCCTGCACATAGGCCCGGCCCGTATCGTTTAAAGGATTGTCTGCATTGGGCAGGGCCTTAAAACTTCCCGCCGAAAGATAGGAAAAGGTGATGCCCGTTTTTTCGTTGAAGCGGCTCCAGTCCGCATGGACCTGCAAAACACCAATGCTGCCCACCAAGGCCGTGGCCGGGGCAGCGACTTCATCGCAGACGGATGAAAGCCACATGGCGGCAGACATGCAGGCCCCGTCCACATAACCCACCACCCGTTTGCCGGATGCGATTTTAGCGGCAGCCATGTGATCCACCAGCTCCTTGCAGCCCTGCACCGTGCCGCCGGGAGAGTTGAAGCAGAGCAGCAGGGTATGGATGCCAGGATCGGCCATGGCCAGATCAAACTGATCCCGCAGGCCCTTGTATCCCGTGCGAAGGGGGGCAAAGACCCCGGCATAGCCGTAATCCGGTGACAGGGTTCCCGTAACCGGAAGAAGAGCGATACCACCGGAGCGGGTGAAAGGCTCCGGATCCGGGGCTTGGGAAGAAGGGATGGCGGTGGGGTGTCGCAGGGCCGAAGCCAGGGCATCTAAAGCCGAAGGCGCAGCGGCCCATATTTCTGTTTTGAGAAGTTCCAGCATCCGGAAGGGCATGGCGGCCTCGCCTATGGGTAAGGCGGGGAAAAGTCCCCGCAGAAAAACGGACAATTTCTGCGGGGAGTATAGGGCCGGGATGGGGGGCTTTTTTTAGATGGTGCTTAGATGAGCGTGGATGGGGGTTCTTTTTTGCTATTCAGCATATATATTTACTTGACATGGGGTGGTATGATATCGAAGTTTATTTTCCAAGGAGATGGATGAGGAAGCAGGAAAAGGGGTTCCTTTTTATGTTTTTACCCTTGCCCTAAAAAGCCCGTATGTTAAATTGTGCAGCATGGTGCATCATAGCAGAGTGCGCTTATGCTGACCGGGAAGTACCGCCTGTTACCCGAATCTGACTGTTATGGTAGGAATGGAAATTTACAAAGGCCATCATGGAACCTGCCGATCCAGGGCAGCAGCCATCAAAAAAAATGGATTCAAGCCTTCTGGTGGCCGATATGGTGTTGCTGTCTATTTCTGGTGCAAAGATCCTTACAGCAAAATGCTTGCCGAAGACTGGTGGCGGTTTTGCTGCAAGGACAACCGATATGCCAAAGAAGAAGATACCGGGCTTGCCATTCTCGGGGCTTCCCTTCAGGTTGCATCCGATGCCTTTCTGGATCTGACCAAACCAGAAGTTGCAAGGGCCATCAGAGAAGCGGCTGCTTTTCAGAACGTAAAAAAAGAAGATGCTCAGGCTTTTATTGAGCAATATATTGATTTTGAGGCAAAAAAAAGAGGCGGGAACCTCAAGCTTCTGAAAACACAGACATCCCCGCCTAAAAAATCCAAATTTCCCATACTGCTGGGTGCTCCGGAATGTTATGCCGTTTATGATGTTTTCTGTATTTTTGAGATCACAGAGGAAACACCCCAAACAGCACCATACAGCGAAGTCACCTGACAGACACTCTGGGGAAAAAGGCCTCAAAGGAGGTGCAAATGACGGATTACAGCAAAGATTTTCTCGATTACATCAAAACCCTGAGTCCGGAAGCGTTTTCTGCGGAACTTGAAAAGTATAAAAAAAACGCGCCTTATAAAATAGCTCCGGATATTGCGGAAGCCATGCTTGATAACTCTTCGGGAACATGGAATGATTTTTCCTGCAGATCTTTTTTGAACATTACAGAAAAGACGGTATCCGTAAGGCCCGGCAAGTCTGTCCGATGGAAAAAAATGCTGCCATCCACGGAATCCTGCAATATTGATCAGGCAAACCGGATTCTTGAATGTCCGACAGATGATTACCATGCACATCCTGTGGCTGCATAACAAGGTGATACCATGAACGACAGCAACAAATCTCACCTCCACGGCATCCAGTTACAGCAGGTGGTGGTCACAGAACTGAGCATGAAGCTTTCCCGGCCCGTGGAAGAATCTTCGGAGTTTGCCATCCATATTGCCACAGGCCACTCGGAGTATGACAGGGAAACACGGGAAATTCAGGTTTCCCTGAGCCTCACTATGCACAGCGAGTCTGAAGGAGAAGAAGCCGATCCCGCCATGACAGGCAGGGTCTCTCTTTTTGGGATCTTCACCGTGGATGAAAGGGATTTTCCGGTGGAGCAGCTGCCCTCCTGGGCCAGAAGCAATGCACCGGCACTCCTCTATCCCTATCTCAGGGAGCATGTTTACGGGCTGTCCATGCGCTGCGGCATCAGAAATGTGTTCCTGCCCCTGATTGTGGTGCCAACCTTTGTGGCGGAACGAGTTAAATGCTCCGGAGAATAAGACCTTTATCTTCCATATTTTTTTCAAAGAAAAGCCCCCGCACCGAAAAGGATGCAGGGGCTTTGTTTATGGATCAGTTCCGGGGCCGGGTTGCGGCATCATGATCCCGCAGTTCAGAGACAAAAACGGACTAAATCTGCCTTTTCGTTTGCCAAAATTGTTGGCGGTGCTAACGGAGTGGGCGCAGGCAGCAGGGTATGGATACGCTGGCACTTCATGGAAAGCCATACGTGGGTGGGTATTGTATCAGGGCATGGAACGTGCAATCTTAAGCCGATATCTCACCATGCAACCAACAGAGAGGAACGATCATGAGTAAAATGTGGAAAACAGATTCGAAAAAAATTGCCTCTGCCCTGATCATCGCCTGCGGCTTGGTATTGACAGCGGTCATGCCTGCACTGGCTGAAGAGAATTATGCCTGCCGGTGTAAAGGCATTAAACACTGGATTCTGTTCGTGCCCTCCTATGCCAACTGCGGCAATGGATTTGAGGAAGGCATGAAGGGCGTGGTGAAACGGGACATCCCCCGTGAGGGGCTCTCCCGTTATATTCCTTCGGGAGTCAGCGGTCAGGTCATTACAGGAAAGTCAGAATGCGGATATTACCCGGATTCAGGCTGGAATTGCGGGAAGATGAATGAAGGTGTCCCTCCGCAATGCCTGGATCAAATGAGATAACTTGCAGCGAAGGTGTCCTTTAAAGAACGAAAAGAAGCGAAAAGGGGTCTGACCCCTTTTATACGTTGGCCGTTTCGGTACGGCTCTGGGCCACAAGGTAGGTCATGGCGGGCTCGCTGATGATGGTGGACTCCTGGATTCTTCCGAGGGCATCCGGGATGGGGGTAACAGCAATTCCCCCATCTCCGAAAACCT
>NZ_JAVETM010000007.1:0-102168 GCF_034006065.1 Desulfobotulus sp.
CCTCGCCCTTCAGCGTCCTGTACTGAATGTTCCCCGTGTTTTCGGTGTACCGGAAGGTTACCCTTCCTTCTTTGCTGGAAAGGATATTTTTTTCCGATATCACTCCCCGGTAGAGATAGCGTGAGAGGTATTTGATGGCGGGGAGGCCCTTTCCAACCCGCGTGCAATGTACCACCCATTCCGACCGGATTCCTGCCGGTACCGTCAGACTTTCTTTGTTCAGAGCATCAAGGAAGCGGGCACCAAAAACCTTTGTCAGGGCCTTTTCATTGAAAATGATACTTCCGGTCTTTTTTCTTCCACTGTCTCCTGTCTGTATCAATTCCTCCACCCGAAACCACCACATGCAGGTGGGGATGATACTCAAGTTTTCTCGAATGGGTATGAAGCACTATGGTCATGCCAATTTCTGTTCCAAGGTTTTTCGGAGTTAGACCAAAGTCTTTCAGTGCACTGGAAACACATGAAAAAAAGAATCTGTACACCTTCTTTTGATTCCGGTATGCAAGTTCTCTCAGCTCATAGGGAAGTGTGAAAGTCCCCATGAAATAATCAACCGGAAGCAGTCCGCGCTCAGTTCATTATGCTGGAGGACGAATGAAAAAATTACTCACGGTCTTGTCGACGATGTTTGTTTGTCTACTTGTTACATCGCCCGTTGTAGCAGATGAGCAGGTACCCAAACGATGGATGATTGGAACGGAATTGGATCTGGTTCCATATGCATTCGATGGATATTACCTATCCGCCGTGGCTGGCTATGGTAAATGGCGAACGAGATTTGTTCGCACAAACATAACCACCCCAGGCTTTGCAACTCAATCTGGCTTCGAGGACAATGAACTGAACGTTAATGCCTACATTGTGGATTACTATTTTAAAGATGGATTCAAAGGCTGGTGGATTGGTCCGGGTTACGAGACCTGGGATGGAAAAGTTAAGGAAAAGAGCAGCGGCATCAAAAAAACCTACAGGACTGACATTCTTACTCTCGGAGGGGGCTACACATTCCGTTTCAATGACCATTTCTATTTGAATCCTTGGGCGGCCGTCCACATACCCATCGGCGGCGATAAAGACATCCCGTTCGCTACAGACACGTTCAAGGTCCGGACAACGCCAGAAGTGTCAATCAAGATGGGAATAAACTTCTAAAAAGCAAAAAAGGTGACCCTTTTTGAATGACCATGAAAATACCCCAGGATCTGCCCCTTGATTTTCGACCGGCCGCTGCCACTTTGGAGGATGCTCTGTTCTTTGCGCAATGCCTCAATATCGCCAGTGATGGTCTCCCGCGTTTTCTGCTCGGCTCGAAGTACGAAGAAATTCTTGCACAGACCAGCCTGATTCCCGGTCATGACCTTTCCCTGGAGCATGTGCTGATCGCGGAACTTGACGAAAAACCCGTGGCCGTACTCAGCGGTATGCAAGCAGCAGTCATGGCCGATTTTTCCCCTGTACTGCGCTGGGCCGCAGGGAGACAGATCTGGCGGGCGGGTATTCTGGCCCTCGCCGCCCTCCCCCTTTTCGAAGCCATGTCAGAACACAATCCAAAAGACTGGTATCTTCAGGCTCTGGCCGTATCGGAGCAGCTGCGGGGAAAAGGGACGGGATCAAGGCTCCTTGCCAAGGCCGAAGAAAGGGCAAAAAGCTGTGGCGCGCACCGCATCACCCTGGATGTATCTTCGGGCAATGCAGCGGCGCTTCGCCTGTATCAGCGTATGGGATATGAACAGGAAAGAATCTCGTCCAGGGCCTGGCTGCTTGGGGGCCTGCGGGTGTACCGCCTGGGCAAAACCCTCCGGTCAGATGAAGAAAGCCGTATCCCTTGAGATGTGAAAGGATCACAGCATTTCAAGAAAGGCTTCCACCCGCACCCGCAGGTTTTCCGTATCTGAAGACGAATACCCCGTCTCCAGATGCAGACAGGGAAGGCCCGTTTCCTCCATGATACGGCTCACGTGGCGACTTTCCATAATATAGGGGTGGCAGTGGAAAAGGCAGGCATCCACCACAGCATCCACGCGGAAGGTATCTGCAAGGTCGCGCAGCAGGGCCATCCGTTCCGGATTGGGGCTCATGCAGGCGCAGGGGGTGTCCAGATAGTAACGGCTCAGGGCGGCAAAGGGATCATCCGTTTCAGGAATGCTGCGGTAAAAACCCTTCACGCCCGAGCAGTGTTCCTGAACCACCACCACAGCGCCGGAAGCCTCAAGGAGATTCAGGATCTTATCCGATCCTTTTCCCATGGGGCATCCCGTGAGGAGGATGCGCTTACGGCCTTTCAAGGACTTTCGCCCGCCCGCCTCAACGATTTCCTGAAGATTATCGTACAGCTTTTCCAGAAGCCCGATGTAGGCCTCCACATCCAGCCCGTAATTGCGGCTTTCCGTCACCAGCAGCATCTCAGAGCCGGAAAGGGGCAGAGGATCGGAAGCCATCATCCATGCGATTTTCCGCATCCATTCCCGGCGTCTGTTGAGAAGGCAGATGGCTTCTCTCAGGTTCCGGTCTGCAATCTTTCTTCCCGCAAGCCCTTCCAGGCGATCCCGTAAAACCGCAACCTCCCCCTGCCAGAATGCAAACGCCCCTTCACGCCTGTTGTCATAGGGAAGCTGCATCACATGGACATCCCGGCTCTGGCCAAGAAACTCGAACATCTTTTTTTTGCCGTCACAGGTGGTTTCCCCCACAATGAGATCCGAAGCCGCAAAAAAAGGACAGGTGCCTGTGATGGCATAGCCATAACTGGATTTGATGAGGGGACAGAGGGCCGCTGGCAGGTCCACCTCCGCAGCGGCAATGGGATCTTCCTTTTTACCGCAGAGGCTGACGGGAATCAGGCCTGCGGCCCGGATCAGCTCTTCCGGAGCAAAAAGGCAGAAAAGTCCCACCACGCCGATGCCCTTTTCCTGGGCTTCCGCCATTTCCAGAAGACAGCCCTCCCCCAGCGCCGCAAAGGGCGCAAGGGCCGAGCGGACCCTCTCTTCAAGATCGTCCTTTGTCATCACAATCTCCTTGATCCTGCCTGCATCCAGGCAAAAAGGGATACGGCAAAAAGAATCACACAGCCATGCACCATCCGGGTCCAGAAACCCGAAAGACCAGAGGCCAGAATACCCGCCTCAATGATTCCGATGATGATGGCCCCCACCAGGGTGCCGTACATGGTTCCCGCACCTCCGTACACGGACGTGCCGCCGATGAACACCGAGGCAAAGACAATGAGCATATAGCCTTCGCCCTGGGTGGGCCACCAGGAAGCCATTTCCGTTGTCAGCAGGATACCGGAAAGGGCTGCGCACAGGCCCATGAGTACAAACACCAGAATCCGGGTCCGGGCTACGGCAATGCCCATGGTGCGGGCGGCAAGGGCGTTGTCCCCCACAAAACGCACCGCATCGCCGAAAACATGGCGGGAATGCACCAGAGCAAACAGCACAAAGAGGCCCGCAAACCAGAGAAACTGAGCGGGAAAAATCCCCCAGAGACGTCCCGCCACCAGATCATGGAAAAGGGTTCCCCGGATTTCCGTAAGGCTGAGGGCCAGACCGTCCGCAACAAGGATGGTCGCCCCCCGCCAGAAAAACTGGGTGCCGATGGTGGCGATGATGGCAGGCACGCCCATTCCCACCACCAGAAGGCCGTTGAGCAGCCCCGCAAGAACGCCCACGGCAAGACCCGCCAGCACCCCGGCAAGGGGCATACCCGTGAGTTCAAAAAAAACGGCAAAGGCATAGCCTGAAGCGGCCAGTACGGAAGGAAAGGAAAGGTCAATCTCCCCTGCGGTTACCACGAAGGTCATGGCAAGGGCCATGATACCGGCAAAGGGAATTGTGGCCATGTAGGCCATGTAGATCCTGCCCGAAAGAAAGGTCTGCGGACTTAAGAGCATGAAGAGAAAAACAAGAAAAAAAAGGATAAAGGTCACCGCCGCCTGGATGCGGTTTTCATAGAGAAACCCCATCATCCAAGGCCTCCTTCGGACGCAAAACCCGTAAAAAGACCGATGAGTTCCGGAAGGGAGAGGTCCTCTTTTCTGTAATTGCCCACGGTACGGCCCCGGTCAAAAAAGACAAAGCGGTCGCAGCAGCGATGCACATGGGCCAGATTATGGGATACCATGATCGCAGCCTTTCCCTTTTGCCGGATTTCCTCCACAAAGCGCAGCACCTTTTCCACTTCCCCATGGGCCAGCGCCGTGGTGGGTTCATCCAGAATGACCAGATCCGCATCAAAAAACATGGCCCTTCCAATGGCAAGGCCCTGACGCTCCCCTCCGGAAAGAACGGAGACCGGCGCATCCGGGTGCAGACCCGCTCCGGAAAGGCCCAGGGTCTTTTTCAGCACTTCCGCCACTTCCCGTCGTTCCCGGTTTGCATCAATGAAACCCAAAGCATTGCTGTAATGGCGGCCCATGAAAAAATTTCTCCAGATGGGCTGTTTTTCCCCAAGGGCGCGATCCTGATGCACGGTTTCAACCCCAAGCTTTCTTGCACTGGAAACAGTATAGCGTTTCCAGTCGATGCTGCGGTTCTGAAGGTGCATGCTGCCCCCGTCCGGAGTTTCCACCCCGGAAATCAGACGGATGAAGGTGGTTTTTCCGGCTCCGTTATCCCCCAGAAGGCCGAGAACCTCCCCAGGCATAAGATCCAGATCCACACCCGCAAGGGCGATGACCTGACCATATCTTTTTTTAAGACTGCGCACCAAAAGCAGAGGCTCCATGGGTCTCCATAACTTTGGCGAAGGCCGGACGTTCCGGCCTTGTGTTCCAGAAAGCCTGAAAGCCATGAAGCTCTGCCCTTTTTTAATCAAGGACAAAGCCCATGGAATTCAGCATGTGATTTGAAAAATTGATTATTCAACAAGCGACTGCTCAAAAATGAAATGTTCTGGCTTCATGCTTGCTGTGGAACTTATTTCAAAAACTCCCTCTCCCACTGAAAAATGGGAACCCATGCAGAACTTAAAAAATTACCGCAGGCCCTTTTTCGCCAGAGGCTCCACCAGACCAAGATTGCCTGCGTGGATAAAACCGCTGCCCGTATCAATGGTGAGGCCGGAAAATCCGTATTTTTTCGTCAGAGCAATCTGCGCAACGGAAAGATAGCCCAGCAAAAAGGGCTGGGCATCCCCCACCAGATGGACATACCCGTTCTTGATGGCCGCTGCCGTGGCAGGAGACAGGGAAAAACCCGCCACAGCCACAGCACCCGGCTTCTGCCCTGCGGTGCGCAGAATGCTTTCCATCTGTGCCGTCAGGGAGCCATGGTCAATGATCATGAGCTTTGCATCCGGTCTGGAGGCCAGATATCCCGTCACCAGAGGAGCACCCAGGGAAGGATCCTGATCCACCTCAGGTGAAATCTCGTAATAATCCACCACGATGCCATGGGCTTCCAGGGTTTCCAGAATGCCCACAGCCCGGCGTCCCCGCGTGGGAAGACGTTTCAGGCCCCAGACAAAAACCCGGTCTCCCTTATTCAGGCTGAAACGCCGGATGGATTCTTCGGCCATGGCCTTGCCCTGACTGTAATTGTCCGGGCCGATGTAGCCGAAACCTTCGGCCTGGTATTTTCCCTGGGCTTCGGGAAGGGGGGTGTCGCAGGAAGTCACCAGAATCCCGGCTTTGCGGGCCTCGTCAATGAAAGGCGCATAGGCGGCATCTCCGGGATGGCCCATGACAACAATGCCATCCGGCTTCACGGCCACGGCCTTTTTGAAGTTTTCAATCATTTTTTCCGGATGCCAGTCCGAATACACCAGAGTCAAATCCACCCCAAGGTCTTGGGCTGCGGCCTTGGCTCCGTTCTGCACCACCGTGTTGTAGCTGCCGCCCACAGGGCCGCCCACATCAAACCAGATTTTAAGGCCCTGCCCCGTTTTCTCTCCTGCCATGGCCGTTGTGACCATCATGAGAAGACCCAGTACCAGACATCCCACTGACCTTTTCATTCTCCCCGCTCCTTATGTCATTGATTTTAATTTTTCAGGCTAACCTTGTCCCTCACCTTTCCGTAAGCATCCGATGGAAATCCGAGGTCTCTGCCCATGCAATTGGTTTTTTCTATACCCGGAAAATCAAAGCATGGTTACCTGCTATGGGAGGCAGAGGTCAAAATGATTTTTTCGATAAAAAATCAAAATACAATACAAAAAGTCAATGTGTATGGAAAAATCAGCCCCTGCATTTTCTTCGGGTTTTACCCGTATCCCCCCATGGTTCTTGTTTCTCCCCTTCCGCCTGTGCTAAATTCGGGAATCTGATCATTCCCATGGGGGCCTGAAATCAAAACCGGAGCCCTCCTCACCCTTATTCTTCTTTAAGGAAAATCCCATGCCCCAGTCCATCCTCCTTGGCGTCAGCTCCTGCCTTCTGGGAAATCCCGTCCGCTATGACGGCGGGCATCAACGGGATCCCTACATCATCCAGACCCTGGGCCAATACGTACGGTATCTGCCCGTATGCCCGGAAGTGGAATGTGGCATGCCCATTCCCAGAGAATCCCTGCGCCTTGTGGGGCCTCCTGAAAACCCTCGGCTTTTAACCCGCAAAACCGGCGAGGATCATACGGAAGCCATGCAGGCCTGGGCCCGGAAACGCCTGGATGCACTGGAAAAGGAAAATCTCTGCGGATTCATCTTCAAGGGAGGATCGCCCAGCTCCGGAATGGAGCGGGTCAAGGTGTACAACGAGAAGGGACATATGGTCACCAAGACCGGGGTCGGGATTTTTGCAAAGGCTTTCATGGAGCGTTTTCCCCTCATCCCCGTGGAAGAGGATGGCAGGCTGCACGACCCTGTGCTGCGGGAAAATTTCATCATCCGGATCTTTGCCCTCACCCGCTGGCGGGAAGCCAGAAAAGCCATGAAGCTTGGGGATCTTGTGGCCTTTCACACGGACAACAAGCTGCTCATCCTGGCCCACAGCACGGAGCATTACCGGGAAATGGGCCGTCTGGTGGCAAAGGGCAAGGCCATGGAGGCCAAGGATCTTTTCAGGGAATATGAAACCCTGCTGCTCCAGGCCTTAAGCCGTAAAAGTACGGCCAGGAAAAACACCAATGTGCTTCAGCACATGCTGGGATACTTCAAACAGATTCTGCCCGATGCGGAACGAAAGGAACTGCTCGATCTCATCACCCGCTACCATAAGGGTCAGCTTCCCCTCATTGTTCCCATGACCCTTTTCGGGCACCATGTCCGTAAATATGATGTGGCCTATCTGGCCCGCCAGACCTACATGAACCCCCATCCTGCGGAACTGGCCCTGCGTAATCACGTATAGGGGTTTGCGACAGGCTGTTATTTTTTAAGGCCTGTCGCCCTCCTTTTCAGACCCTGAACTGTCCCACCATCTTTTTCAGCGCTTCAGAAAGCTCCGAAAGCCCCTTTGCACTTGCACTCACCTGGCTGCCATTTTCTTCCATGGCGTCCATGGCATGGCGTATGCCCGCCATATCCTTGGCGACCTGATCCACAGCGCAGGCATTCCGGTTTGCGTTTTCATGAACCACATCAATGCCCCCGGCCACATCGCCCACATTACCCGAAATTTCCCTTGCCACGGAAGATTGTTCCTCAACAGAAGCGGCAATGCTTCCCACGGCATCACTGGCATCCCTGATCACCCTGGTAATCTCGCCCACTTCTCGGATGGTGACGGCAGCTGTGTTCTGAATATCCTCGATTTTCAAGCGGATATCCTGGGTGGCCTGGGCGGTCTGCCTAGCCAGTTCCTTGATTTCATGGGCCACCACAGCAAAGCCTTTGCCCGCTTCTCCGGCGCGAGCCGCTTCAATGGTGGCGTTCAGCGCCAGAAGATTCACCTGCTCCGAAATCTCCGTAATGGTTTCGATGACCTTTCCGATGCTGTCAGCCGACCCCTTGAAGCTGTCCATGTGAGAGGACATGCTGAAAGCCTTCCGCGCCGCATCATCGGAAACTCCCCTGGCCCGTCCCGCGTTTCCTGCGATCTCTCCAATGGTTGCCGACATTTCTTCCGAAGCCGCAGCCAAAAGACTGGTGTTCATCCTGGACTGTTCCAGTGCTGCGGCGGATCGGGACATGCTGGCGCTCATTTCCTCCGAAGCCAGAGTCACCTTACCCGTCCGTCCGGCAACCTCCACCACACCGCCCTGCATCTGATCCGAGATCGCAGCAAGCTCTGCTGACGATGCGGCCAGGGTTTCAACCCCTTCACCGATATCCCGAACAATCCCCTGGAGCTTTTCCACAAAGGTATTGAACCATCCGGCCAGATCCCCTACCTCATCCCTGCTGTGCACGGCAAGCCGCATGGTGAGGTCGCCGTCGCCCTGGGCAATATCCGCAAGCCCCCGGCTTACCTGAAGGATGGGCGCCACAATTTTCCCCAGAACAAAATGCAGGGTGATCAGGGCAAGGAGAAGAAAAAACAGAAAAAAGGAAGCAACGCCTGTGACAAGGCTTTGAAGCCCCCTTTTGATAATGGCGCGCACATCCGCTTCGGGAATACCGATGAAAAGAATGCCGATCAGCTCCTGGTTTTCATCCAAAATGGGATCATAGGCCGTCAGATAGGGTGCATTGAGAATTTCCGCCCTTCCCGTATAACGCCGTTTTTCCATGACTGACCCATAGGCAGCACTCTGAACTCCCAGCAGGGTACCCACGGCGCGTTCACCGTTATCCCTTAAAATCGTGGTGGCAATCCGCTTAAAATCCCGATCATCCCGCACAAAAACCGTTGCCACAACCCCGAGATCCCTCTGAATGGCATCCACAAGGTCAAAACGATTCCGGATGGAGAGACCTTCCCTATCCACAAGCTCTCCATCCACAAAACCCACCTTTCCGTAGTATTCCCTGAGGTAAAGGCGGGAGGATCGTATATCTCCCTCAAGTTTGCTCTGCAGGGTGGTCCCCACAAGAGTTTCTGCCATTGTGTCCGCATTCATAAAGGCAACCAGCCCCAGGCAAAGGCCTGTACTCAACAACATACCCGCCGTAATAAGCGCCAGTTTTGTTTTCATCCTGAAAATCATGCTATTCTTTCCTTCGTTTGCAGACGTTTCCCAAAATACCCCGAGCATCGCCATGCATACAAGGAGTATGCCACAGAATATTTTGCAAACTCTTTTAAATTCTTTGTATCAAAACGCCACCTTCTGTATGCTTGTTTTTCATAGACGCATCACGCACATATTACCGTCGAAGATTTTTCCAAAGCCAAACTCTCCGGAGCTCTTCCGGTGTCGTTGACTCAAACCGAAAACCCGGTGGCGCTTCGTCTTCCTGCACAGAAAAGCATTTCTGAAAACGGCTCATATTACTGTTATCCAGAAAAAGCAGACAAAGCTTGTCAAAAATCGCCAAATATTGTCGAAGATCCATCCGGACAACTCCGGCAGTAAACCATGATTCCTGGACATAAGGAGGTCTTATGCGTGCATTTATCACCGGCGGAGCGGGCTTTGTGGGTACCCGCATCCTTTCTTCTCTTCTGGAAAAGGGCGTGGAGGTTTCAGCAACGGATCTGGCCCCATCCCACCCAGTTCTCTCCCACGACAGGCTCACCTACATCCAGGCGGACACCACCCAGCCCGGTCCCTGGCAGGAGGCAGCAAAGGATGCGGATCTTGTCATCAACCTTGCGGGTCGCAGCATTTTTCACTACTGGACAAAATCCTCCATGGAAGCAATGCGAAACTCCCGCATCCTCACCACAGAAAACCTCGTATCCGCCCTGTCCGGCAAAAAAGGCCAGACCCTCATCTCCACCTCCGCCATCGGCTACTACGGCTCCTGCGGGGATGAAAAACTCAAAGAGGATCACGGGCCTGGGGACGATTTTCTCGCAAAGCTCTGTGTGGAGTGGGAATCAGCGGCTCTGGCTGCGGAACAAAAGGGGGTACGGGTGATCTGCATGCGCTTTGGCATTGTGCTGGGAGACCGGGGAGGCGCTCTTTCCAAAATGATCCCCGCCTACCGCATGGGCCTGGGAGGGCCTTTGGGATCAGGCGGGCAGTGGATGCCCTGGATTCATGTGGAAGACATTGTAAGGGCTGTGGATTTTTTTATGGAAAAAAAGGAGGCAAGGGGCGCTTACAACCTGGTAGGCCCGGAAAGTGTGACCAACGCCACCTTTTCCCGGACCCTGGCAAAACTCCTTCAGAGGCCGGATTTTTTCCGGGTACCGGCCGTTGCCCTGCGCCTTTTTCTCGGAGACTTCGGTGAAGTGCTTCTGGCAAGTCAGCGGGGGACTCCGGAAAGGCTTCTCGCCGAAGGTTTCACCTTTTCCTTTTCCAGCCTGGAGAATGCATTGAAGGCCGCTCTCAAGGCTTGATTCCTCGCAACCAGGGGACGCACCGCGTCCCCTGCACCGTAAAAATCCCCGCCTTTTTTCCCCCATGAAAATCTCCTTGCCCTCTGATTCGGCCTAATCTACCATAAAGCTGTTTTTTAATGGTTCTTTTTTCCAAAGCTTCCATGGACCCCTTGTCCCGCCTTCCTCTGGAATCAGCTTCGACGCTCTCCCCCTAACGTCCACCAGCCCTCAAGGGCCCGGCTCCTTCCATCAGGACTCTTCAGGACTGAAATACCCTGAAAAAAGAAGGGCTCTCCACCGGACTGCGCCATCATAAGGAAAAGAGCCAGCCAAGCGGCGTTTTCACATCTCCATGTACGCAGAACCTTGCCCCAGGCATCCTGAAAACAAAGGAAGACCCATGAGCGAAGAAGATCTTCACATCTATGCAAGCATCACCAACCGCATGAATGGCTTTCTTTATCGCTGCCTCAACGACGCCAACTACACCATGCTCTTTATCAGCGGCATGACCCGTGAGGTGACCGGCTATCGCCCTGCGGAACTTCAGGGCAACAGCCGGGTGGCCTATGCCTCCCTCATGCACCCGGACGACATCGCATCCGTGGATCAGGCCATTGCGGAAGCCATCAGCCGGAACGGCAACTGGAATATGGATTACCGCATCCGCTGCGCCGATGGGAGCCTGCGCTGGGTCAATGAGCATGGCGGAGCGGTCATGAACGAAAACGGTGAGGTGCTGTTTCTCGAAGGTGTTGTAACGGATATCAGCGCCCGGAAACAAATAGAAGAGGAACGCCACATCCAGATGGCCGCCATCGGAAAAGCGAGCAAGCAGATCATCCAGCAGACCCAGAACATCCTTGAGATGCTGGATACGCTGAAGCTTCTCAGCCTCAACGCAAGAATTGAGGCCGCCAGAGCGGGGGATGCGGGAAAGGGATTCACCGTCATTGCCGATGAGGTGAAAAATCTTGCCGATGAAACCGGAAAATCCGCAAAAGCCATCACAAGTCTCGTGCAGGAACTGGAAAAACTCCTGCATCAGCATGTCTGAGGCCCCCCTGACCATTACACGGAACCGGAGCAGCCTTCATCAGGGTACGGCAGTTCTCGCAGATGCTGGGGAAAAGGTCCGGAAAAACAGACTCAGGCTGTCCAGAAAACAGGCTTCCGGCTTCCGGGCTTTTTCTTCCACCGCCTTTTCCGCAATCCTTCCTTCCACCACCGGGTGAATCAGGCCCCGCTTTCGGACATAGGCTTCCAGGGCCGCATCCACGGCACCGGCTTCTCTTGTGGTGGGCAAATCCTTCAGCATCGTCATCTCACTGCCGCCTGCGGCGAGAAAATCATTGGTGGCCGCAAGGTAGTTTTTCTCCGGATCCAGGGGCTTGCCTGCAATGAGGACATCATGCACCCGACTTCCCTTAGGTTTTGAAGGGTCAATGGCATAAACCATTCCCGCCACATGGAGAAGGGAGCCGTCGGATCTGGGAAACACAGCCGCCCCGGTTTCCAGCACTTCCTTCAGGGTCTTTCCCGTAATTTTCTTGACCACGATATTGTTGCCAAAGGGAAGGATTTCGATGAGATTTCTGAGCGTGATATCCCCCGGCTCAACGGAGGTCCGCATGCTGCCCGCATTGATAAAAACAAGCTCCGCGCCGGAGGCTTCCAGAACGGCGTCCGCCACAAGGTTGCCGAGATTGGTTTCCCCCACCCGGATCTGTTCCCGGTCTCCATCCAGACGAATGGACGTACGGCCAATCACCTCGGAAAGGGCCGCCTCCTGCTTTGCCACAATGGCATCAATCAGGACCTTCAGTTCCGGATCTTCCGGTGCGGCCATGCCCGTCTCCCTGGAAATCAGCAAAGCGTCAACGGAAACATTTCCTTCCCCATCCAGACGCATGACCACCTTTCCCAGGGCCTTGTTGTATTCATGGGCGCTCACGATCAAAGTATCTTTCACCCTCAGGCCATGCTCCAGACGATCATGGCTGTGACCGTCCACAATGAGATGGATGCCCGTCACATTCTCCGCAATGGCCGAACTTCTGTATTCGGGCCGGGTGCCCACATCCAGCCCCAGATGCACCAGGGCAATGAGGATATCCGCCTCCTTTTTCAGGGTATCCACCATGCGTTGCGCCGTTGCCACCGGGTCTTCAAAGCGCAGCCCCTTCACCCCGTCGGGATGGGCCTTGGTGAGGGTTTCCGGTGTGGCGATACCAAAAACCGCCACCCGCAAGCCGTCATAGTTCTTCAGCACATATTCCTGCAAAAGAAGGGAGCCGTCTTCTTTTTTCACATTGGCCGCAAGAATGGGAAAGTCTGTCATGGCGGCAAGCTCCAGGACCCGCTTGGCTCCGTAATTAAACTCATGATTGCCCGTGGTCATGGCTCCATAGCCCATGGCATTCATGAGGGTCACCATGGTGGCTCCCTTTTCCAGGGTCACGATGGGCATGCCATGCAGGGCGTCCCCTGCGTCCAGCAGAAGAACATGGGCATGCTGCGCACGGATATCCCTCACCAGAGTGCTAAGCCGTGAAAGCCCCATGCCATCGGCATCCCCTGGCAGTACACGACCATGCATGTCGTTGGTATGCAGCACGATGAGCTCCCGGATCTCCCCGGCCCAGAGGCCTGTAGAAAGAAAGAAGACCACCGCAAGCACTCGCCACAAGACAAAAATCTTCCTTTGCATTTTCCCTCCAATCTCTCTTGGATCCACTACATCTCCCCGCCGCTTGCCGCAGCCCTACCATGGGAGGGTTTTTAGCCGGTATTGAGTCCCATGCGCCCCTTAAACCATCAGAACATCCAACTCATACAAAAGGGCGATCATCAGCAAAAAAAGAATTTCTTTTTATTAACACGTCACCTTGCGACAGGCATCAAGAAACTCTTCGTTCACCGCATCCCCATGCAAGGTCATTCGCAAAAAACCCTGATTCCGGATGCCGGTAAGTCGATTGAGGTTGGCGGTCAGAAAACCATGGGCGGCGAGAAAACCATGCAGTGCATCCGCTCCCAGATCTGCGTGGCGAAACATCAGCGTATTGGTGTCCGAATCCAGAAACTCAAACGCGTGAAGCCCTGAATCCTCCCTTTGGATGCGGGCCCAGAAACGATCTTTGCGCTCCTGGTTACGCCTGCGAATTTCATTGACATAGTCCGTATCCAGAACCGCAAGCTGGGCCATGTACAGGGAAAACCATGAAAAAGGAAACATGGGGCGATAGGTATTGACAGCCCTTCTGAGGGCCTCGGAGGAAGAGGCCATATAGCCGACCCTTGCGCTGGGCAGACAATGGATCTTTGAGAAGGTTCGCAGCACCATGAGATTCGGGTATGTTTTAAGCAATGCACTGGCGCTTCGTATACGATCCGGGGTGTCGCCATATTCTCCGTAGGCTTCGTCCACAACCAGCAGAGTCCCGGTTTTGGAGGCAAGGGAAAGCAGCGTTTCAATTGCATCCGCAGGAATGTGCTGTCCTGTGGGATTGATGGGATTGCTGATCCATAAAAGCCTGTATGCGCCATCCCTCATCTGCCCACAAAGACGCTCCACGGTATTCCCGTCCCAGCGCAGGTTGAAAAGTTCCGTAAAGCAAAGAGATGCCCCCATCCTGAAAGATACGTTTTCAAAAACATCAAAATTGGGGACAGGGATCAGCACAAAATCCCCAGGATCCAGCACCGCACGGGCGATGTGGTCAATGACGGACTCCAGACCGGCTCCAAAGACAAACCACTCCGGAGGGATGTCGTGGTGCAGTGCAAGCTGCCTGCGAAGACGCAGATAGCTGTTTTCCGGGTATTCCGTCAGACTGCCTGTGACAAGACCCAGAAGCTCAGGGGTTTCCAGCACATCCTGAATCAGCGGAGAAAAACCGTCGATGTTTTTGCCCACATCCAAGCGATGCACCCTTTTCAGGCCATACTTTTTTTTAAGGTCTTCCACCAGGCTGAGCTCATCCACATCCTTGTGCAGATAATCATTGGATTCTCTGGCAAAGGCAAGACGGGTAAGACGGGAAAGGCTTTCTTCCATACGCATGCCACCTTCCAATGAACTTTATGATCAGAGAGGATCAGGCGCTTCGGGAAAGAAGGTAATAGCTTTTGCGGCCTAGGCCGGTTATTTCTGAAAAAAAACTGGTGGCAATATAGGAGCGCCGATTCAGGTATTCTGTGAAAATCAGGCGTATATCCTGCTGCCAACGCAACGCCCTTTCCATGTCATGGATTTTCAGGGTTTTGAGATCTCCCGGAATTTCGAGAAGCACGGCATCGGCGTGGGGCATGTGCGTCGGGGAAGCCAGGGGATAGCGGATCATGGCCTCGGCTGCTGTGATGTCGTCTTTGTGCTGCAAGGACTCTTTAATAGAAGATCGCACCAAAAGTCTGTCCATGGGCATACCGGCATGCATGGCACAGGAAACATGGAAACAGTCTTCCATGTAACGGATCCCCCTGCCTCCCTGAAGACTCAGATAAAAATAGGCGTTGCGGCTTTCCATGGGATCATAGGTCCAGGCCATTTCCCGGATTCCCCTGGCAAGCAATTGCCTTGCCGCGGTCCCATGCAGAAGGTCGCCCACACGCTGATCCCGGAACGCATCCAGCACTCCCAGCATGTGCCCATAGGCCAGACCGGGTTCCATGGTAGCAAGGATAATAATCATCCCCACCATCTGGTTTTCCATGAACGCACCCAGAACAAGCCCGGTCTGCACATCCTGCATGGTCCAGACCTTAAGGCTGATGGGAGAGGTTGCGCCCTGATCATCAAGTCCCCAGATGGCTTTCTGCAAAGCCACACATGCGTCCAGCTCTTCTGGTGTGGACAGCACTCGTATTTCTACTCCCATGGCAGATTCCCTTCAGATTATTATGGGGCTGGGTGCCCCATCCCCCACTGGGTATGCGAAAACCGGCTCCGGTATTCCTTTGGCGTCATCCCCGTATGCTGCCTGAAAAGTCTGCGAAAGGAATGGATGTCCTCATACCCCACCTGAAAAATGATCTCGTGCACGGAATCGTCCGTTGTCTCAAGCCTCTCCTTTGCCTTCTCAATCCGGACACTCTGGAGGTATCCAAGGGGCGTCATGCCCGTAGCTTGTCTGAATCTCCGCTTGAAGTGACGGCTGCCGATCCCGGCCTTCTCCGCAACTTCTTCCATGGAGATACTGCCCGCATAATGGTTTTCCATCCAGAGCTGGCTTTTCAGAACCGCCGCATCCTTATGGTGCTTCCTGAAATCCGCCACCATAAAGGGAAGCTGGGAAGACCTGGAGGTATCCGCAAGCAGGGCTCTGGCGCATTGACGGGACAGCTCCGCAGACCCGAATTTACGGATCAGATGGAGACACAGATCCAGATAAGCCGTGGATGAGGCCGTGCAGTACACCCCGCTGTCTTCGGTGAAAATCCTGTCAATCTGAAGCTTTACATCAGGATAGGTTCTGTTGAACAAGGTAGCGAACATCCAGTTGGTGGTGGCCGTTCTGCCCGTCAGCAACCCCGCCTCCGCCAACAGAAACGCGCCGGTGCAGCTGGAGGCAATGGGAATGCCTTCGTTGTGCCGCGCCCGCAGCCATCCGCAGATCCGCGTTAACTGTGCGCTGTCCATCGTCATGGGCATGAAAAATGAGGGGACAATGACAAGATCCGCAGACGAGAAGGCATCCAGCGGGCCATCCGGCCGGATTTCAAGGCCTCCGTTCGCCCGGACGGATCGGCCGTCCAGAGAAGCCGTCCGGAATGCAAAGAGCCCGGCGCTTCCCTCCTCCATCCGCTGCCAGAGCATGTTGGCAATGGAAAAGGCATCCATAAAACCAAAAAAATGGGAAGCCATCATGCGCTCTTCGGCCATGAGCAGGATCTGAACCATCCCTTCTCTCCCTTACTTGCCCGCAGGCCTTTTTTATTACTCCAGATGCCCAGCTGTGAAACATCTGAAAATGGGACTTTTGTTCTGAATTTTTTTAATGAAACCCTCACCCCAACCCTCTCCCAGTGGGCTTATCTTTACCCATAAGTCCGGAATTATGAAATCAGAGGTACGAATATAGAGGAAATGGTGGGCAGCAGGCACAGGGGCCTTCCTTTAGAAAACAGGGGCTGCGCAATTCATTCGCAGGTACAGATTGTGTCTGCCCCACCTGCTCCTTTATGGCCTTGAGGCCGGTCGTTAGTATTGTCGTTAATGACCTTAATGACCTTAATGACCTTAATGACCTTAATGACCTTAAGGACCTTAAGGACTTTAAGGTCATTAAGGAAAGAGAGGGAAAAAGAGCATTTAGACACCCTCAAAACTACATTTTTGCAACTCAACAGGCTTGATAAAAATTGTGGGTAAAGCCCAGCCTGTGGGAGAGGGGCCGGGGGTGAGGGCAGAAAGCAATAAACAACCACGATGTTCATCCCTTGGTTTCAGAAATGACCGTGCCGAGTATAAAAAACAGCCATGTCCTTTTTGACCCTCAATATGTCACTTATGCCTCTACCCGGAAAAAGCGTCAAGGCATAAGGTCTTGATCCGTAAAGGGCCAAAAGCGGCCCGTTCAACAGCATCCCATGATTCCTGTCAGAAAGAAAAGGAAGAAAGCGCCGATGAGATCCAACCAGAACCGGAAAAAACTCCCGGAAAACGCCACCTGGCTCCGTTTCGGAACCAAAGGGATAGAAACCCATTTCTACCACGCCAACGGCTTTCCACCGGCCGTTTATGAGCCTCTCCTGTCAAGGCTTGCCCAGAAACTGCACGTCAGCGCCCTGGGCTACAGGGCCACATGGCCGGGAGCGGGAAAGCCTCCCCGGAACCGGAACTGGATGATGTACGCCGATGACCTCATCGCTTTTCTCGAAAGCCAGTGCCGGGAACCCGTCATCGGCATCGGCCACTCCATGGGAGCCACCTGCACCATCCTGGCTGCGGAAAAACGGCCGGATCTGTTCCGGGCAGTGGTACTCATCGAACCGGCCATGGTCTCACGTCCGCTCGCGCTTTTTGGCCGTCTCAGCCCCAAGGCCCTCATCAATCACATGGAACCTGCCAGAGGTACACTGCGTAAAACCGACACATGGCCAGATATGGAATCCTATCTGGAGTCCTGCAAAAAAAGCAGGATTTACCGTCATTTCGATGACAAAGCTCTGGAAAGTCTCGCCGCCGGAGTGACCTGGGGAGAAGACGGCAGGCTGCACCTGATTTTCCCCAGCATCTGGGAAGCCCACAACTACACCCAGCCGCCCAATGTAATGAAAAACATTGCAAGACTCACCGTGCCCTGCGTGGCTGTCCGGGGCAAACCCTCCATGTTTTTCACGGAAGCCATGTGGCGGGAATGGAAAAAACGCTGTCCGGGTACCGTGTTCAGGGAAAACCTCCATCACGCCCATCTTTTTCCCCTGGAAAATCCCCAGGCCTGCTGGGAAAGCATTGCCTCGGGCCTCCGGGAAATCGGCTGCCTGCCCGAGGACTAGCCCCTGCTCTCCCCAAAAGCGCCATGGGACCCTTGCATGGCGCTTCCTCAGCCCCAAAAGGCATCAGGCCGATGGGTCTCCGCCCGCCTTTCCAGCACAATCCCCATCTTCTTCATCCGGCTTCTTAAGGTGGAAGGATGGATGGCGAGAAGCCCCGCAGCGCCCTTCGGGCCGTCAATCCTTCCGCAACAGAGATCCAGAGCCGCAAGGATATGGCGGCGCATGGCTTCTTCCAGGGTCAGAAAATCCTTTATGCCTTCGGATGTCCTGCCGGTTTCTTCTGCCTCCTGCGCCTCGCCCGGCCTTTCCGAAAAGTTCTGCGTTCCGCCCCCCAGATGGGCAAAGGAAAGCCCCCTCCCCCTGCCCAGAATCAGCGCCCGCTCCATGACGTTCTCCAGCTCCCGGATATTTCCCGGCCAGGCGTAGCGTTGCAGGGCCTGCAGGTTGTCGGAAGAAAGCTCCGGCGGCGGGTCGAAATTCATCTCCCGGGATTTTTTACGGATGAAATGAAGGGCCAGGGCCTCCATGTCCTGAAGCCTTTCCCTGAGGGGCGGAATTCGGATGGGAAAGACATTCAGCCGGAACCAGAGATCCTCCCGGAAATGCCCTTCTTCCACCATGCGGTAAAGATCCCGGTGGGTGGCGGCGATAACCCGGGTATCCACTGCAATGGGCCGCTGGCCACCCACCCGGAAAAACTCCATGGACTGCAACACACGGAGAAGCTTCACCTGGGCGGCAAGGGGCAGCTCTCCGATTTCATCAAGAAAAAGGGTACCGCCGTCGGCCTGCTCAAAAAAACCCCGCTTTCTCTCCATGGCTCCGGTAAAGGCCCCCTTTTCATGGCCAAACAGCTCCGAATCCAGAAGGTTTTCCGCGATGGCTCCGCAGTTAACCCGGATCATGGGGCCATCGGCCCTGCCCGAAGCCCTGTGGATGGCTGAGGCGGCCACCTCCTTGCCCGTACCCGTTTCCCCGAAAAGCAGCACCGGCACCCGCAAAGGAGCCACCTGACGGATCATGGCCTGCACGGCCTGAAGAGCCGGAGAGCGGCCCACCATGCCGCCGGGATAGCCCAGCCTGTCCTGAAGCTGCTGTTTTTCCACCGCCAGCCGTTCATTGCGGCAGAGCACATCCCTGTGGCGAAAAAGGTTCAGGAGTCCGGCAAGGAGAGGTTTCCGGATCTCCCGCAGAAGGCTTTCATGGCCTCTGTCATAGCTGTCCTTGCCGCGGGCCACCATGCCAAAGGCCCCGATGAGCTCCCCGCCCATGCCGAACCCCAGCACCAGCACGGAATAATTGTTTCCTTTGCGGATTTCAGGCCCCGCCACATGGCTTCGGAAACGCTGATACACCTCTTCCAGAAGAGGGCTTTCGCTGCGGTTCATGCGCCAGATGGGGGCTTCCACACGGCTGCGGATGTCCGCCATGGCCTGCGGGGAGACCTGCACCTTTTCATCCAGAAGAATCCCCCGGTTTTCCGTGGCTTCGGCCAGATACCGAAGGGTGTCCGCAGTCAGATCCACGGTGAGGAGATGGATGAGATCCAGGGGAAAATGCCGGGCAAGGCAGGCAAAGGTGCGGTGCAGGGCCGTTTCCATGTCGAGACTGCTGAAAAGATGGCCCGTGAGTTCGGTGATCAGTGCTGCGGCATCCTTCTCCATGAAAAGCTCCCGTATAAAAATCTTGATATTTCGTGGAATTTTATTTTTTCACGGATTTTTCTACGACATTTCACGGCTTTTGGCGAGGCTTTTTAAGGTCATTTTATTTATTCTTATTAAAACAGGTATTTCAATAAACAATCCCCTCTGGCCCGGAATGTGAAAAGCCCTTTTCCTGAAACAGGTTCTTCATCCCACACCCCAAGGAGGTTCCATGGCCGAACGATTCATCCATATGCAGCATCTCCGCTTTCTGCTCCGTGAAGTCTTTGCCGAAGAAGGAAAGAACATCTTCTCCGAAAAGGATATGAAAAGCTGGGATCTGGTGCTCAATGCCGCCTATGATTTCGCAAAAACCGCCCTGCATCCCCTGTTCTCGGAAATGGACAAGGAAGTCCCGCACCTTGAAAACGGAAAGGTGCATGTGCATCCGGCCATCGGGCCTTTGCTCCGCCAGATGGGAAAGGACGGATGGATCTCCGCAGGTCTGCCCCAGGATCAGGGCGGCGACGGGCTTCCTGCCATGCTGCTCCATGCCTGCACGGCCATTTTCGCCTCTGCCAACTATTCCGCCAGCGTCTATTCCGCCCTGTCCATGGGTGCGGCACGGCTCATCGCCACCTATGGCTGCGAAGCCCTGCGGGATTTTTACCTGCCTCCGCTCCTTGCGGGTCGGTGGCAGGGCACCATGGCCCTCACCGAGGCGGAAGCGGGCAGCTCCTTAGGAGATCTGACCTGCACGGCCGCTCCCGCGGGCGAAGGCGTGTACCGCATCCAGGGCCGCAAGGTCTTCATCTCCGCCGGGGATCACGACGGCGTGGAAAACGTGGTGCACCTCATGCTGGCGCGCATTGCCGGAGCCCCTCCCGGAGTGAAGGGAATTTCCCTCTTTGTGGTGCCCAAACTCAGACCCGAGTTGGGCGGCCTTGCGGATAACGACATCACCGTCACCCAGATTTTCCATAAAATGGGCTACAGGGGCGCTCCCATTGCCGAGCTTTCCATGGGCGAAAGAAACGATTGTCTGGGGTATCTCATCGGAAAGGAAAACCGGGGGCTTGCCGCCATGTTCCAGATGATGAACGGCGCGCGTCTCGAAGTGGGCATGGGGGCCGCGGCCATTGCCACGGCAGCCTATCAGGCAGCTCTGGAATACACCAAATCCCGGAAACAGGGCCGCAGGATGGGGGCCTCCTCCAAATCCGAGCCTGTGGCCATCATTGAACATGCGGATGTGAAACGCATGCTCCTCGACCAGCGGGCCATTGCCGAAGGGGCCATGGCGCTGGTGCTGCAATGCGGCCTTTACGAAGACGGCCTGCACACCCTGAAAGACGAGGCTGCCAGAGAGCGTCATCTGCTTCTGGATCTTCTCACGCCTGTCGCCAAAAGCTATGCTGCGGAACAGGGAATTTTCAGTGTCAGCCAGAGTCTCCAGTGTTTTGGCGGATACGGATACTGCGAGGATTTTCCCGTGGAGCAACACTTCCGGGACATGCGCATCCACGCCATCCATGAAGGCACCACCGGTATTCAGGCCATGGATCTTCTGGGCCGCAAGGTAATGATGGAAAACGGTCTTCCCCTGCGCCTTCTGGGAAAAGAGATCCGCGCCACCCTGCAAAGGGCAGGAGAGGATGACAGCCTTGCCGCCATGGCAAAAAGTCTTGAAGAAGCCCTTCAGACCCTGGAAACCACCACGGCAACGCTGGGGCTCTGGGCCTTAGAAGCGGGAGCCGAAGCCTTTCTTGCCGATGCCACCCTTTATCTGGAGGCCTTCGGCCTTGTCACCGTAGGGTGGCAATGGCTGAAGCAGGCCCTCTCGGCCCGTGAAAAGCTTGGGAGCGCGAAGGGAGCGACAGCTTCCTTCTACGAGGGAAAAATCAGCGTCTGCCGGTATTTTTTCGCCTATCACCTTCCTAAACAGGCCGCTTTGTGCCATCGTCTCATGACAAAAGAAGCCCTGACCCTCGGTATCCCCACCGAATACTTCACCTAAAGGAGCAAAAATGAAGACCCTCAACTTCCGTCAGGCAGGCCGCATCGGCTACCTCACCCTGAACCGACCCGACAAATACAATGCCTTTGATCTGGAAATGATGGATGAATTTGAGGCCTTTCTCCAGGCAAGGCGCTACGACAATGAAACGGGTGTCATCATTCTCGATGGCGGAGCCTCAAGGGGCTTTTGCGCGGGCCTTGACGTGGAAACCTATGCCCCGGCCATCATGGCCATGAGCCCTGTGGATGCCTACAACGCCCAGGCCCGCCTGAGCCGCCTCTTTCTTGCCATGCGCCGCATTCCCCAGCCCATCATCTCCTGCGTACACGGCGCTGCAGCGGGCATCGGCTTTTCCCTTGCCATGGCTTCCGATATCCGCATCCTTGCCGATACCGCAAAATTCTCCGCAGCCTATATCAACATCGGCCTTGGCGGTGCGGACATGTCCTCCAGCTATTTCCTGCCCCGGCTCATCGGCGCAGGCCGGGCCTACGAGTATCTTCTCACGGGCAACTGGATGGATGCGGACACGGCCATGGCTCTGGGCTTTGCCAGCCGCAAGGTGAGCCGTGAGGCCCTGATCGAGACCGCCGAAGGCCTTGCAAAAACCATGATGGAAAAAAATCCCATGGGCATCCGCATGACCAAGGAAGCCATCAACGCCAACCTCGATGTGGGCGGACTGGAGGCGGCCCTTCAGATGGAAGACCGCAACCAGATGATGATTGCCTATACCTACCGCATGACATCCCCATCCTGAAAATTCTGGGAGTCCGGTTCTTTTTCCAGGATGTGAGCCGGACATCCCCCCATCTTTCCTCAAAAACAGGGAGAAACACCATGCAGGACACCCCGAAAGAGCGCTTGTTTACCCCCCTCACCCTGCCCTGCGGCCGGGAGGTGAAAAACCGTTTTTTCAAATCCGCCATGAGCGAAATCCTCGGAACCGAAGACAACCGTCCCACCCAGGCCCTGGTGCGTCTTTACGAGCGCTGGGGCAAAGGCGGGGCCGGGATTCTTGTAACGGGCAATGTCATGGTGGACAAAAAGGCGCTGGGAGAACCCCGCAACGTGGTCATGGATACGGAAGACGATCTCCCGCTGCTCAGTTCCTGGGCCGAAGCCGGTAAACAAGAAGGGTCTGAAATCTGGGTGCAGCTCAATCATCCGGGAAAACAAAGCCCGAAAAACCTCTCGCCCAGACCCGTGGCGCCCTCGGCCATCCCCCTGCATCCGGGGCTTCAGCGTTTTTTTGCCACACCCAAGGCCCTTGAGGAAGCAGAAATTCTGGGGATCATCGCCGCCTTTGCCAGATCCGCAGGCATTGCCAAAAAAGCAGGCTTCACCGGCGTGCAGATCCATGCGGCTCACGGGTATTTGGTTTCCCAGTTTCTTTCTCCCCTGCACAACCAGCGCAAGGATGCCTGGGGCGGCAGCCTTGAAAACCGCATGCGCTTTCTCATGGAGGTGTACCGGGCCATCCGCAAAGAGGTGGGGCCGGATTTTCCCGTTGGGGCCAAACTCAATTCCGGGGATTTCCGCAAGGAAGGCTATCATCCGGAAGAAGCCGCCCAAGTGGCAAAGGCTCTGGCCGCAGAAGGGCTGGATCTGTTGGAAATTTCCGGAGGCAGCTATGAAAAACCTGTGATGATGGCGGGTATGCCCGGCGGTTCGGAAGGCTATTTCCTGGAGTACGCCCGGAAAGTACGCCAGATGGCGGCCATCCCCCTGGTGGTCACCGGCGGGTTCCGGACGGCTTCCGGCATGGTGCAGGCCCTGGCCTCAGGGGATACGGACATGGTGGGGCTGGGCCGTCCCATGGTGTTGGATCCGGATCTTCCCGCAACCATCGCCAGAGAGAGCGGCATGGCATACAAAAGCCCTGTCACGCCGAAATCCACAGGGATAGCCGCTGTGGACAACATCGCCATGCTGGAGATCACCTGGTATGAGCGGCAGATGGGCTACCTTGCCAGGGGTCTGAAGCCAAGGCCCCATGAAAATGTCTGGGCATCCATCATTAAGATGCTGCTGGAAGACGGCATTACCCGATTCAGAAGACGGCGATCGTAAACAAGGGCAGCGCTTTCTCATCTCCTGGGCTCCAGATGCGCTATGGCATTGCAAAGTGCATGAAAATATGCAAGGTTTTCATCCATATCCTTTACAAATCAGCCCCCGACTGCCCTCAAAAAAAGGAGGACCGTATGAGATGGAAAGTGCCTTTCGCCTTTCTTTGTTTTGCCCTGCCAGCCATCGTCCTATTCGGCGGATACCCCGGCAGTGTTTCCCCAAAAAACCATGCCCAGGCTTCCGAAGCTCCGAAAAAAAAGCAAACCGCTCCAGAGCATACCCCTGATGACCAGGACCACGCCATCACAACGGAAAACTACAGCTCCCAGGCCCTTGAAGCTTTTGTGCAGCAGTTTAATGAAATGTTCGGCATCACAGACACGCTGCGGACCCAGCTGCTGGCAGCCCAGGAAGCCTACACGCCAGAACAGAATCAGGCCTATGCCCTTCCCTACATCCTTGACTTCATATCCGATCAGAACCAAATCTATGCAGGCGGGCAGTTCATCAAACTTACACAGAATCCGCAGCTTTTACAGGAAATGTATCAGAGGGTCGCGGTTTATCTGAGAACGGGCATGGACATCATAACCCGGCAGTATGTGGTTTCCCTGGACCTCACCCCCTATCTGACATCGGATCTCAGCCTGTTTCCGGATCAGGGCAAAGAGAGTGCGGAAGAAAAACTCGCTCGGATCATCGCCAGCGGCCAGGTTTTCAAACCCGATTTTCTCCAGCACTTCACCCAGGCCCTGGGCATTGAAATTCAGAAAGATACGGAAGTGGAAGAATCGGCATGCGTGATTTCCGCACTGGCCTCTTCCCAGGATCCCACCACGGGCACCGCACCCTACACAACCAAAACCTGTTATCCGGACATCCGGCACATCATCAGCCCCTATTCCTGGTATGCGGAAATCAATCAATGCTTTCACGGAGCCATCGTCTGCCTCACCAACGACTATATTCTGGGCGATGCGGCTTTCCGCCTGGGCGTCCGGCTGAAATCCCTGGAATCTTCCGTGAATGGTCTTGATGAAAAAATTGAGGAAGCAGAAAAGGCCATCCGAGACTACCAGATCCTCATGACCTTCCGGGGCCTTTCTGCCATAGCAGGCGGAGCAGGCACGGGAAATCCCATCGGCATTGGCCTGGGCCTCGGCAATGCCCTGGTCTCTTTCGGAAAAGCCCTCACCGCTGGCCAGGAACCGGACGCCTTCAGTTCCGAAGCCATCCGCATTGGCGCATCGGGACTTTCCGGTGCACCGGCAGGTGCTGCGGGAGAACTGACAAGCGCCATGATGACCTATGGCGGTTCCGCATACAATGTGGGGCTCAGCCATGTACAAACACTGACCCTCGATTTTCTGGAAAATCACCTCCAGGAGAAATTCAAAAATCTTCCCCAGCATATGCAGGAAAAGGCCAAGACCCTCCTTGAACAAAAGGAATTTCTCGAATCTATCCAAAGACGCGGCATAGACCCCGCCCAGCTTCAGATTCCCTCCAGGCCGCCCCTGCACGATCCCGGATGCTGGCTGCTTCCCGCATGGTACACGAAAAAGGGCTGAGGTCGAAACCTGGCCCAGTCCGGATTCAGCGCCCTATTCCCCGCCATGGGGCAGGGAATAGGTCCGGGCCGTGTCCCAGAAGGCTTTGGTGACGCCGTTGCCAAGGCTTTTTCTGTTCACGCAGATGCCGATCCCATAGGGTTTCAGAGGCGGGACAACTTCAAGAATATCAATGGTGTGGGTCACAGGACTTTTTTCCAGCACCATCTCCGGTACAAGGCCGATGCCGCAGCCCAGATGCACCATGGCGATGATGGCCTCATTGCCCGTCACCTGGGCGTAGATGCTGGGTTGAATCCGCATCTCCTTGCGCCAGCGGTCAAAGCGCATCCTGGCAATCCCCTGCTTGGGCAGAATCAAAGGTGTGGTCTTCCAGTCTATGTCCTGGCCGCTCCGGATCTCGCTGTTGCAAGAAGAAATCCAGACAAGCGGCGTTCTGGCCACCAGAATGGATTCCATCGGTTCTGGCATCTGCTCCGGGATGGCGGCAATGGCAATGTCCGTATCCCCTTTCTGAAGCTGTTCCAGGGCACTTTCCGCGTCTCCGGTACGCAGCTTGATGTGCACATGGGGATAGGCCTTACGGAAGCCATCGAGGATTTCCGGCAGAACGCCATAGGCTGCGGTCACGGAACAGTAAATGCCCAGCTCGCCGGAAATCACGCCCTTTTCCTGGGAAAGGGCCTGTCTTCCCTCTTTCCAGATTTTAAGCATCTGTTCCGCATAGGAGCGGAAAACAAGGCCCGCAGGCGTCAGGGACACATTCCTGTTGTTCCGGTCAAAGAGCTTTTCACCCACCTCGTTTTCAATGCGCTGGATGGCCCGGGACAGGGCCGAAGGACTGATATTGCTCTGCACACTGGCTTGCTGAAAATGGCGTGTTCGGGCCAGGGTGAGAAAAAGTTCCAGTTCATCCATCTGCATGGGCCACCTCTTAGTCAGACATTGCACAATATGCAACTTATGCTTTCTTTTAATTCACTTTACGCAATATGACAAATGCAATACAGTGCCCCGAATGCATGGATTAAGCCCTTTGGATTCAACCCTCTATCCCATCAGGAGCCAGACCGATGAATTATTTTACCTCCCTCACCTTCCGTGAAAAAATCAAGCAGCTTGGCCAGTGCCGTTTCATGAACCCCTCCGAGTTCAACGGCGTTGAAAAACTCAAAGGCAAAAAGATTGTCATCGTGGGCTGCGGCGCCCAGGGTTTTCACCAGGGCCTCAACTTAAGAGACAGCGGCCTTGATGTCACCTACGCCCTGCGGGATGAGGAAATCTCCCAGAAGCTGCTCCCCTGGAAACTGGCCTCTGAGAACAACTTTGCCTACGGCACCTACGAGGAAACCATTCCCAAAGGGGATCTTGTCTTAAACCTCACTCCGGATAAATACCATACCCCCGTGGTTTCCAGAGTTATGCCCCTGATGAAAAAAGGTGCCTGCCTTTCCTATTCCCACGGCTTCAACATCGTGGAAGAAGGCATGAAAATCCGTGAAGACCTCACCGTTATCATGGTGGCTCCCAAGTCCCCCGGCTCTGAGGTGCGGGCCGAATACGTGCGCGGTTTCGGTGTTCCCACCCTCATTGCCGTACACACGGAAAACGATCCCAACGGAGACGGCCTGGAGATCGCCAAGGCCTACTGCGCCGGTACGGGCGGTGACCGCGCAGGTGTTCTGCACTCCTCCTTTATCGCCGAGGTAAAATCCGACCTCATGGGTGAGCAGACCATCCTCTGCGGCATGCTCCAGACCGGCTCTCTGCTGTGCTTTGACAAGATGGTGGAAAAGGGCGTTGACAAGGCCTATGCGGCCAAACTGGTGCAGAAGGGCTGGGAAGTCACCACCGAGGCCCTCAAACACGGTGGCATCACCAACATGATGGATCGTCTCTCCAATCCCGCCAAGGTCAAGGCCTTTGAACTGGCCGAAGAGCTGAAAACCCTCATGCGTCCTTTGTACGAAAAACACATGGACGACATTCTGGAAGGCGTTTTCTCCGAAACCATGATGAAGGACTGGGCGGACAACGACAAAAACCTTCTCACATGGCGTGCGGAAACCGGAGAAACGGCCTTTGAAAAGTGCCCCATCCAGGAAGCCCCCATTCCCGAACAGGAATACTTTGATAACGGCATCCTGATGATCGCCATGGTGAAAGCCGGTGTGGAGCTGGCCTTTGAAATCATGACCGAAGCCGGCATGCAGCCCGAATCCGCCTACTACGAGTCCCTGCATGAAACGCCCCTCATTGCCAATACCATCGCCCGCAACAAGCTCTATGAAATGAACGTGGTGATTTCCGATACGGCGGAATACGGCAACTACCTCTTCACCCAGGCCTGTGTTCCCCTGCTCAAGGACTTCATGGCAAAAATCGACACGGATGTGATCGGAAAAGGCATGACCGTGAAGGACAATGGCGTGGACAACAAAAAGCTCATTGCCATCAATGAGGCCATCCGCAACCATCCTGTGGAAGAAATCGGCCGCACCCTGCGTCACTACATGACCAGCATGAAAGCCATCTAAACCCGGCCCATCCTTTTATTGGCATTCCCTTTGGATGGACAGCCCCTGGCTGTCCATCCTTATTTTTATGCCCCGCAAAACCGAATCTCCACTTTGTCCTTGACCCCCATCCCCAAGCCCCTGTATTTTCTATCCCATACCACGCTTAAAAAAACAGACCTGTCCCTGGTTCAAATAAGCCCCTGGCAGGTTCTTTCTTCCACCTCCTGACAAGGTCGTGTGCATGATCAAGGGCAAGCTCATCGAAATGCTGGCTGGGCTTGATGTCCTGGAAAACTTCACCCCAGGACAGATCAACGATCATTTTTTCAAAAAAGGTTATGCACGGATCGTTGAATACGAAACCGGAGAAAGAATTCTTTTTGAAGGTCAGTATGACAACTGGGTTTACTGGCTCATTGAAGGAAAGGTGGCGGTAATCAAAGAGGGCGTCATGATCGCCTGTTTTCAGCGCACCGGCGATATGTTCGGAGAAATGAGCATCCTGGGCGGTGACGCCCGCTCCGCCTGCGTGGATGCCCTCGTCCCCACCCTCTGTTTTGCCCTTGATATGTCCGTTCTGGACCATCCTGAACTGAAAAACAGAATCAGCCGGGAAGTGTTCTGCCGCAACCTCGCGCAGCTGACCCGGGAACGGCTTGCCCAAACCACCAGCCGACTTTCCAATGCGGAAAAGGAACTCTTTGACCTTAAAAAACAGCTCCATGAAACAGAATGCGCGCTGAAGGGCGCAGAAGCCATGATCCGTCAGCTGGAAGAACGCGATCAGACGCAAAAAAAACGATTTCTGGAGTTAAAGTCAAAAATCGACCGCATGGAAAGAGTGCGGGGAAAAGCCCGCATCCTCTTGTCATGAACGGTTATGCCCCCCAAGCCCTTGCTGCCCCTTATCTATCAGAAAGGACACCATGGCCACCCTTCACAAACTCTTTAAGGCCGCCGTTGATCACAAGGCCTCCGATATCCATGTGGCTCCCGGAGAACCCTTTATTCTGAGACGCTTGGGCAGGCTCCAGAAACTCAGATCCCCGCCCCTCACACCGGAACAAAGCCAACAGCTCATCTGTGAAGTGCTGACAGAAGCCCAGCAAAGAATGCTCAGAACCCATCAGCAACTGGATTTTGCCCTTGAAATTCCCAACCTGGGGAGATTCCGGGGCAGCGCCATGGTCCACAGCAGAGGCCTTTCCGCCGCCTTCCGGGTCATCCCGCCGACCATTCCCACCCTGGAAGACCTGGGCATGCCGGATACGGTGAAAAAAGTGCTGGACAATCACCAGGGCCTCATCCTCGTCACAGGGGCCACGGGCCATGGCAAATCCACCACCCTGGCCGCCATGGTGAACCACATCAATGCCACACGGTCCCACCATGTACTCACCGTGGAAGATCCCATCGAGTTCGTGCACCCCCTGAAAAAATGCGCCATCAACCAGCGGGATCTGAACCGGAACACCCTTTCCTATGCCAATGCCCTCAAGGGCGCTCTGCGCCAGGATCCGGATGTCATCGTCATCGGAGAATTGCGGGACCTTGAAACCATTTCCCTTGCCATCTCCGCCTCAGAAACCGGGCATCTGGTCATTGGCACCCTCTCCACATCCAGTGCAGCCAAAACCATTGACCGCATCATTGATTCCTATCCCTCCAGGGAACAGGCCCAGATCCGTGCCATGCTCAGCGAATCGCTGAAAGCCGTGATCACCCAGCGTCTCATACCGGCAAAGGATGGAAAATCCATGGTCATGGCCCTGGAAATCCTCATCGGCACCCTGCCTCTTACCAATCTCATCAAAGACGCCAAAACCTTTCAGATCCCTTCCATCATGCAGACCGGCAAATCCGTGGGCATGCGCATCATGGATGAATCCATTCTGGAGCTGCTCCAGGCGGAAAAGATCTCCGCTGCGGAAGCCTTCGCCAATGCTTCAAACCCGGATCGTTTCAAAACCTTTGTGGACAAGGAGAATACCAATGGCGATGATTGACGCCTGTTTCAGGGAAATGAAAGCACGGGGCGCCAGTGATCTGCACATGGTCGTGGGATTCCCGCCCCTTCTGCGTCTGCGCGGAGAGCTGGTTCCCATGGATCAGCCTGCCCTGACCGCTGAATCCAACAGGGATATTCTCACGGAAATCATGCCGCCGGATAAACGGGCCTATCTGGAAGAAAATCTTGACTGCGACATGGCTTATGCCCTGGACGGCGTAGGCCGGTTCCGCTGCAACTTTCTTTTTCAGCACCGGGGGATCGGCGCAGTGTTCCGCATCATTCCCACGGAAATCATGACTCTCGCCCAGCTCCATCTTCCCCCTGTGATGCAGCGCATCGCCGAGATGCGAAAGGGCCTGGTTCTGGTCACAGGCCCTACGGGCAGCGGCAAATCCACAACCCTTGCTGCCATTATCGACCACATCAACAACACCCGGGACGCCCACGTCATCACCATCGAGGATCCCCTGGAGTTTGTCCACCCCAACAAACGCTGCCTATTCACCCAACGGGAAATCGGAACCCACGCCACAAGCTTTGCCGACGCCCTGCGCGTGGCCAGTCGTGAAAATCCGGATATCATCCTTGTGGGCGAAATGCGGGACCTTGAAACCATCTCCCTGGCTCTGACCTGTGTGGAGCTGGGCATCCTTGTTTTCGGAACCCTGCACACCAACAGTGCCGCCAAAACCATTGACCGTATCATCAACGCCTTTCCCACGGATCAGCAGCCCCAGACCCGCACCATGCTGGCCGATGCCCTGGTCGCCGTGGTCGCCCAGCAGCTTCTCAAAACCAAAGACGGCAAGGGCCGCTGCGCCGCCAATGAGGTGCTGCTGGGATCTCCCGCCCTCGCCAGTATCATCCGGGAAGGCAAAATCGCCCAGATCAGCTCCCTCATCCAAACCGGAAGCACCCGTGGCATGCAGAGCATGGATCAGCACCTCGCCCAGCTGATCAAAGACAAGCGGATCAGCCGGGAAGCCGCCTATGAAAAGGCCATCGATAAAAAACTCTTTGCCCAGGACCAGGACTGAACCCCATTTCTCTAGAACAAACGCCGGACTCCGCGCTCTCCAGAGCCCATCTCCATGGGCGCTGGAAGCAAGGGGATGCCCCTTTTTTTCCCTAAGCCTGATGTTCCAGCCCCTGGGATCGTTTGTCGAGAAAGGCCACCACCCTTTGTTCCACCGCATCGGCCATGAGGGTGATACGGGCATCCTGGGGCAGCACCTGGGCAGTATCCACCACCCGAACCATGTCCGCCCATTTTTCCGTTCCTGGAACAAGGCGGGTCAGATGATTGGGAGCCCCGAGAATCAGAGATTCCTTGAGGCTGTTGCCTTCTCCTTTGGGAAAAAGCGCCAGGTAGAGCATGTTCATCTCCACCAGCTCATTGAGAAAATGGGTGCCGAGGGAAACATCGGGGATGAGGTTTTCCCGCATGGTCACGATCTCGCAAAGCACCCGGACCCGATCGATTTCCGCAAAATGGGTTGGAATCCCCAGATCCGGGCTGCTGGTGCCCCATCTGCCCGGTCCCATGACCATAAGGTTGCAGGTGTCCATGTCCGTAAGGCGGTTGATCTGACCGATGAGCCGGGCCACCTCATAGCGCTGCCGGATGGGAAGCTCTCCGTAAAGCCTTGGCACCACATAGACGATGCGGTCGATGGTGAGAATCCGGCTTCTGCCCACCACAGCCCCCCTCGCTTCAAGGATGCGGTTTTCCGGCGCAATCTCCACCTCCGGCAGGGCCACCTCATCCACGCCTTCCACCTGAAGGGGTCTGCACTGGAGAAGGTTGATCCGGTAAGACTGGTCTTCCATGAAGTTTAAGGAGAACTCGATGTCCACAGGATGCTCATAGGCCGCCTCCAGGGTTTCGAGGATTTCCCGCATATCCGCCACAAAGGGAGTATCCCGAAGAAAACGGTCAAAGGTCACAATCCAGTGCCTGGGGCCAGATCCCAGAGGTTCCGTGCTGGCCGGAGAGGCCACAAGAGGCATGGGAAGCTCTTTGTTTTTCGCCCCTACTTTGGCAAATTCACCGGAAACCAGCTTGTTGGCCGCAAGATCCAGATAATCCATGCGTTTCTGGGAATATTCACAGACCTCGTCAAAATTGGCCTCCGGCCTTCGCATGGGCGCATTGAGGGCCACCACACGGGTGTAATCGTCGTCCGCCCGGTCCACAGCCCGTGTGCCGAGACCGAACACAAGGCGGATCACCCCTGCTTTGGGATCAATGTCCTTGCTCCATACATAGGGATTGTAGGAAAAACCCACCCCAGCGGCATGGGGGTAAAAAACATTTTCCGCAGGCTGACCCGAGACCCGCATGATGAGAAGCGCCATCTGCTCGTCCTGATCGAGAAGTCCCCTGTGGCTCCGGTAACGGAGGGCCTTTTCACTCATGGCGCTGGCATAGACACAGCGGATGGCGCTGACAAGCATCTCCAGCCGGGCTTCCCGTGAGCCCTGGTTCACACAGAAAATGCTGTCATATTTCCCGGCAAAGGCATTGCCGTAGTTGTCCTCAAGGAGGGAGCTTGAGCGAACAATGTAGGGAGATTCACCGAAATAATCGATGATCTTCATGAACTGTTCCATGTGGTGGGGAATGAAACGGCCCTGCTTGATACGCGCTTGTGCTTCGGCGATGTCCGCAAGAAAGGTCTCGGGCTGGCGCTGTTTCTGGCGTATCCACCAGATGCCGTTGATCACAAGGAAGGTATAGAAGACATCGGAACCGATATAAAAGGAATCGTGGGTTTCAAGAAGGCTCTGAAATCTCGGATTCTTTTTTTCGAGAATGGCACGCGCCACCAGCATGCCCACGGCCTTGCCGCCGATATACCCGATGCCCACCATGCGATCCCGCACGTTCATGGCATCCTCAAGGCTAAGGTACTTCCGGACAAGCTCCAGCATGCGCTCATCCCGTGAGAGCATCATGCGGGCAAGGCGCATGAAGAGGTTCATCTCCTTTTCCTGGGGACACAAGCCGGCCCTGGCTTCCGCAAGAATTCTCGGTGCCTCGCTGAACATACGTCGCCAGAAGCCCATGCGCCTGTCCGTATGCAGACCCGGCCAGCGGGCCGAAGCGAGGATTTCCGCAATAAGGGCGCTGCGGGTGACAGGGGGAAAGCTTTCAGGGGTCTCCCAGAAATGGATGGTGTTCATGGAAGAAGTGGAGCGGTACTGCACCTTGATGGGCCGGATGTAGAGGCGGTTGTTGTACTGAAAAATATCCAGAAGATACTGGGTGGTTTCCGTGATGGGTTCCGTGGCAAAGGAGGAATGGGCATTGCGCTGCAGGGCGAAATAGGTGACGGTCTCCAGCTCATAGAGTCTTGGGCAGGTGAGCATGAAAAAATTACCGAGCATCTGATCCGACTTCCAGGCCCCAGCCAGTCCGGAAAGACAGTCAAACACATAGGCGGCCCCGTGACCCGCCTCCTCAATCACCTCATGGATCTGGGTGACAAAGCTTTCAAAACCAAAGGAGGGATCAAAACGGTAGACCTCCGCCGGGCTGTCCTCCGGCAGAAGGGGACGGTGGGAGGCAAAGCGAAAATAGATCATCCGCCGCCTCTGGCTGGCGGCAGCGGCGGTGAAGGGCAGTACAAGAGCCTCGTAATCCTCAATGCTGTCGATCTGCCAGACGATGTTGTCGCCGGGCATGACACCTTTAAAAACCTTATCCAGCCCCGGAAGACCGGATGTGAAGGGCAGAGACATGCGTCTTTTCTCCTGGGTTCAGCGGATTAGATGGTTAAGAGCCTGGCGTCCGACTGCAAAAGGGCGGTGAGGGATTTGCCCCAGTATTTCACTTCCAGCCCCAGGGCCTCCAGCTGATCCGACACCCCCAACTGATCCGCACAGGCCTTGCATGCCGATACCTTCACCCCGCCTTCCATGAGTTCCAGGATCTGCTTCTGAATGGCTGCGTTTTTACTGACAAGCTCCGTGGTGGCTCCCCAGACAATGAGGGTCACTTCCTCCCACCACCCATTTCTCAGGCTGTTGCCACCATACATGAAAACCATCTTTTCCGCAGTAACGGGGTTATCATTGGTCCACAGGATGTAAAGATGCCTGTCCTTTTCCATGGCCTGCCTCCTTTTCTTGGAAATGGTGAGATCTGCAACCTCTTAAAACCGGATACTTTAAAAAAACTTTTAACCTCATGTTTTTCATCAAAAAGGCAGACCCATGCTTATCACAGAAAAACCGGAAAAATCTTAAAAAAAAACACACCTCTTTCTTTTTTGCCCCTTGCATACCAAAGGGGGAAAGGTCATCCCCTTTCCCCCTTTTTTCATCTTTCACCCCCAGCCTGCCCTGTCCTTTTCAGATCAACGGACACTGGCCCGCCGCTGTGTGCGAGGCGTCACCAGTCCCTTTGCGGATTCAGTCTTGCGGGCTTCCGAAGATCCGCCAAGGCTGCCCCCGGAAACCAGGGCATGGGTGACCACGCTGCGCAGGAGCTTTTCCTTCAGACCAGCGGGCACATCCAGGCCCATGCGTTTCAGGTAAGGAGCTGCGGCTTCCGGGGAAGACTTCACAAGCTGCCCCAGAATGCCACCCAGGGTGGCCCATTTTTTCCTTGCAAGGCTCTGTTTCAGACCCCGCAGGGATTTTCCCAGAATCTGTTCTTCGTGGGTGAATTCCGAACCAAAGGGGAAGGGGGCAAACACGCCCTGTTTGCGGTATCGGGCCGCAAGGGCGGCGATGCGTTCTGGCGTGTTGTTCCGGAACGCATCGGGAATCATGTGGTGCTGGGGAATTTTTTTTGCGTCCTTTGCCTTCTGCAAAAGCCCTTCCTGGAAGCGGGAATCCGTGATGGCCAGAATCCGCGCAATGATTTCCTTGTCAGAGCGACCTCTCAGATCCGCAATGCCGTATTCTGTCACCACAATGTCCCGCAGATGGCGGGGAATGGTGGTGTGCCCATAATTGAAAACCACGTTGGAAACGGTTTTTCCTCCCCTGAAACCCGTGGCCCGGAGCATCATGATCAGCCTTGCATCCTTCAGGGCATGGGCCATGGATACGAAGTTATACTGCCCGCCCACGCCAGAGACCACGCGCCCATCTTCCAGACCGTCGGAACACACATTGCCAAGCAGAGAAAGTTTCATGCCCGTATTCACAAATCGGGCATCCTTTCGTTGCAGAGCCCGGAGTTTTTCATTGCCGTAAAGCTGGTTCACCACATCAACCCCCGTCATGCTGAAGAGTTTTCTCTCCTCGGGGTCCATGGTGCGCAGACTTTCGTAAAAATCATTGGATCCGATGAAAAACCCCCCATGGAGCAGCACACCGTTTTTCAGACGATCCCCGCAGAGGTCTACGGCCAGTTTCCTGCGGTGATCCCCATCCCGCAGATCCGCACTCCAGACACGGCCTTCACGGTCCCGGATTTCAAAATTCCCATACTGCAGATCCTCAGACAAAAGCCCATGGTGCTGGAGAATCGTGAAATCTTCTTCTGTCAGCATGGGATAAAAGGGGCGTTCGGAAAAAAGGATTTCCAGGGCCTCCGGGCTGGGGGTCTCCTGCAGGAGACCTTCGTTAACAAGGTGCTGCACCCCTTCATGACCATACACCCTGCGCTTCAGAATACCCGCATGATAAAGATACATGAAGGCTTCCACGAGCATTTCCGTGGCTCCGTACAAACCCTTTTCAAAGGGATCCCTGCCACCGATCCGATCCACAAGGGTCCCGTAATGTTCTTCAATGCCCGCATCCGCCAGCAAGGCCCGGTAGATCTCGTTGTTCTCCTGCCGCAACACAAGGCTGTCTGCAATGGCGTCACCAAGGGCGCCAATGCCGATCTGAAGGGTACCGCCGTCTTTGATGAGGCTGCTCACATGCAGGCCTATGGCATGATCCGCCAGTGCCACGGAGGCCTTAGGAACAGAAAACAGCGGGGTGTGCAGTTCTTCCCCTTCCAGCACAATATCAAAGACATCGGGGGTATTCACCGCATCCCCGTACATGAAAGGCAGATGACGATTCACATGGGCCACATGCATGACCTTACGACCTTCCGCCTTGGCCCTTTCCATATACGCAATCACATCCCGCCCCAGATCCGCATTGCAGGAATCACTGAACACCAGCTGGCCCTTTTCCTCTCCCTTGGCCACAATGTGGCAATAGACATTGATGGCATTGACCTCAAGGTCCCGCACCACATGGGTGTAGTTGCTGCTGATGTACTCCTGCTGGGCTTCGGGCACGTTCATGTAGCTGCCCGCCTTGTAAAAGAACTCCCGGACCGTCACGTTCTCCGGAAGTTTTCCCTGCCTGTAATCCTTCATATAATCGAAATCCGGAACCCCATTCCAGATTCGCTGCACAATGGGCTCCAGCATGCGACGCTCCAGCTCGCTGGAAGGCGAGGGCTTTTCCAGGGCCAGGGCCGTGAGAATGGTCAGATGCATCTGAGGATCCCGTCTGGCCCTGGCATACAGGGCATTGGTCACGTGGTGGGATTTGCCAAGGGCCAGGGGCATACCCAGGACCACATTTTTTCCCACTGTTTCTATGATGGCGTCCACACAGGCTTCCACATCGGCCATAAAGCGCGGCTGCATTCTTGCCATGGGCTTCCCTCCTTAGGGTTGGATTTGAAAAGGATTTCGGAGACGTTGATATTTTTTACAACCTACGCTATCCTTGTCTTTGAAAAAATCCGCCCCAAGCCGTTTTCAAGGCCCATGCAAGGCCGTTTTTTCCCTAGGTCAAAGACCTAAAACCCCCTTAGGTCCAATGCCCTGAACCCGGATCTCATGCCTCTTTTTTCTGCGTAAAAGGAGCCTACCCATGCCAACCCCATACCCTTTCCAGAAACAGCGCCTGAAAATCCTCAAGGAAAAAAAACGCCTGGAAAACCGCATCCGCATACTGGAAGGCGATGCCGCAGAGCTGCGCAAGGCCCAGAAAGACCTTGCCAAATCCGAGGAAACCTACCGGACCGTCTTTGCCAATACGGGCAGCGCCACCATGCTCATTGAAAAAGACGCCACCATCGCCATGGTGAATGCGGAATTTGAAAAACTCTCGGGTTTTAATCGGGAAGAGGTGGAAGGCCGTCAGGTCTGGACGGTGTTTGTGGAAAACGTGGAAGACCGCGAGCGCATGAAACGCTACCATCACCTGCGCAGGGAAAATCCCACCGCAGCCCCCCGAACCTATGAGTGTCGTCTGCGCAATAAAGAAGGGGAAAGCCTCATCGCCACCATGACCGTTGCCATGATTCCCGGAACCCAGCAGAGCATTGCCTCGGTTCTGGATATCACCCAGCAGCGAAGGGCTGAGGAGGCTTTGAAAAAATCCGAAGAAAAATTCGCCAAAGCCTTCCACTCCAGCCCTGTGGCCATGATGATCGCCACCATGTCCGAAGGTCGCATCATTGATGTCAACGATACCCTCGTAAAAATCACAGGCTACCCCAGAGCAGGAATCACAGGGTCAAAAATACGGGATATGGCCTTCTGGCCGGATCCGGGCCTTTTTAAAAGCCTGGCCAGGGAACTGCTTACCCATGGCCGCTTTCACCAGCGGGAAATCGTGTATCGTACCCATGGGGGCGAAATAAGAAACGGCAACCTTTCCGCAGACATCGTGGATCTTGACGGTCAACCCTGCATGCTCACTGCCATTCTCGACATCACCGAGCAGAGGCGGCTTGAAAAGGAAATTCTGCGCACAGGCGAGGAAGAACGGCGAAAAATCGGCTATGATCTCCATGATGATCTGGGCCAGCACCTGGTGGGCGTGGAAGCCATGGCCAGTCTGCTGCACAAACGCCTGCTCGGAGCCCAGAGCCCCAGTGCGGATCTGGCCGGAGAAATTGCAGAACTCATCCGTTCCGCCACCACCAAAACCCGGGATATCGCCAAGGGACTCTGCCCTGTCAATCTGGATGCGGGCGGACTGGCCTCAGCCCTTTCCCAGCTTGCCGAACAGATCGAAAACGTGTTTCAGGTCCAGTGCAGGCTGGAAGCCCTCACCCAGGATATGAAAATGGACCACAACCTCGCCGTCAACCTCTACCGCATCGCCCAGGAAGCCATCAGCAACGCCCTGCGCCATGGCAAGGCGGATCGCATTCACATGAACCTCAGCAGCAAGGAACGGGGTATCTGCCTGTGCATCCAGGACAACGGCCAGGGTCTGCCCCATCCCCTTCCCAAAGAGGGAATGGGGCTTGGCATCATGGGCCACAGAGCCCGGCGCATCGGCGCTGAACTGGAAATCCGTAACCGTCATCCCCATCCCGGAGTTGAAATCCTATGTCACATTCCGCACGTATCCTGATTGTGGACGATCACCCCGTATTCCGCAAAGGCCTGGCCCAGCTCATCAATGAGGAAAAGGACATGGAAGTCTGCGGGGAAGCCGAAGACGTGGCCGCAGCCCGCATCGCCATCCAGAATCTGAAACCCGACATGGTCATCATTGACATCACCCTCAAGGACAAAAGTGGTCTCGAACTTCTGGGGGACATCCAGAGCTCAAATCCAGGTCTGCCCACCCTCATCGTTTCCATGCACGATGAGTCCCTCTATGCGGAGCGGGCCTTTCGTCTCGGAGCCATGGGCTACATCATGAAAGGGGAGATGAGCGATACGGTTATCCAGGCCATCCGCCAGGTGCTCTCCGGCCGCATCTACGCCAGTGACACCATGGTCAGTCGAATGGTCGGCCGCCTGAGCCGCAAGGCGGATCCCACCACCCATCCTGTGCAAACCCTTTCGGACAGGGAACTCGAAGTCTTTCAGCTCATGGGCAAAGGCTTTCAGAGAAAGGACATTGCCGATCTTCTCGGGGTCAGCGCAAAAACCGTGGGGAGCTACAGAGAACTCATCAAAAAGAAACTCAACGTGAACACATCCGGCGAGCTCATGCGGGAAGCCGTGGAATGGGTGCGCCGTTTTCCCTGAAACGCGGGAAAAACATCTTCAGAAAGGCACAAGAATACGAATGCTCCCCCCATCCAGGGGAAGGGAAGCTTCCTTTCTGAACCGCTGGGTCACCTCAGCTTCGTGGTTCAGGTCAAGGTTCCTGTTACCGAGCCTCACCTCCTCCATTCCGCCTTTCATGCTGCCCCCGTAGAAGCCAAGGGTAATGAGGCCTAACAGGGTTCCCAGAATGGGAAGATCCTGGTCAAAGGCTTCCCATGCCGCAGCGCCCATGCCCAGGGTAAGCCCGAAGGCCATGGCGCCCGCCTGCCTCCGGCCCGCATACACATAGCCTCCCCCTGGAATCAAGCCCCAGAAACCCGCCGCAAGGACGCTTTTTTTCCCCGCCTCGGGTTTCTGTCCCCAGGCCTCCCAGAGCTTTTCAGCCTCCAGGCGCTCTTTTTCCGGCAAATGCTCCCACCGCAGGGCTGCGCCCTGAAAATCCCCGGCCTTCAGATACTGTCCCCCTGCAATCCAGAGGGCTGCGGCCTTGAGATCCGCCTCTTCCGTTGTTCTTGCCACGTTCTCCGCCCAGAGTACGGCCTGGCCGGGCTCCCCGTCCTCTGCGTAAAAGGATGCCAGCAGCAGAGCCGAGGCAGGGGCTTCCGTCCCCTGGCCTTCGCGATGAACAGACCTTAAAAGCAGGGCCGCTTCCTCCTTTTTTCCAAGGTTGCGGTACGCAAGGGCAAGATAAATCCTTGCCCTGTCCCGATCCCCATGCCCAGGACAGAAAAAAAGAAAACGATCCAGCCCCAGGGCCGCAAGGTCCCATTTCTTCTCCCCATAGCGCTGCATTCCGTAGTCAAGGGAAGAAGCCTCAGGGCAAAAAGGATTTTCCGCAGCCAGGCCCGGCAAAAGAAACCCCATCCAGAAGCACACCAGAAGAAATCCATATTTCTGCATCAGAGCACCCGCCTTTCCACCGCGCGTATGGCATCCGCAGCGGAGCTTGTGATACCGCCCGTATAACCAGAACCTTCACCGATGGGATAAAGTCCCTGGATGTTCACCGATTCATAGTACTCGTTCCGCCGGATCCGCACAGGCGAGGATGTCCGTGTCTCAGGTCCCAGGAGCAGAGCACCGTGGGAGACAAAGGCAGGAACCTCTTTTTTCCATTTTTCAAAGGCCGCCCGCAGCTCATTCAGCACAAAATCCGGAAAAATCTCTTTCATGTCCGCAGGCCTCACTCCCATTCTGTAAGAGTGCTCAGGCAGATCCCAGGCTCCCTTTTCCCCGAGAAAAGATCCCAGAGTCTGGCCCGGCGCGCTCCAGTTTCCCCCCCCGGCCCTGAAGGCTCTGGACTCCATCACCCTCTGAAAATCAAGCCCCGCAAGGGGGCCTTCTCCCGGATAATCCTCTGCGTGGCAGGTCACCACCAGCGCGGCGTTGGAAAAGGGAGAGCCGCGATGGGAATAGCTCATGCCATTGAGCACCAGCCTCCCCTCTTCCGATGCCGCGTTCACCACCTCCCCACCCGGACACATGCAGAAGGTGTACACGCCCCTGCGGATCTCACGGTTGGTATGGTTCAGCGAGTAGGTCGCCGCACCCAGAGGCTTGAAATGGGCATACTTCTCGCCATAGCGCATCCGGTTAATGGTTTCCGCAGGATGTTCGATCCTCACTCCCACGGCAATGCCCCGGCGCTCCAGAGCCACGCCCTTTTCGTGCAGAAGGCTCAGGGTGTCACGGGCCGAATGCCCCATGGCAAGGTAAAGCTGATCGGAAAAAAAGGTTTTTTCTCCGTTGATGACAATTCCCGCAACCCTGTTTTCGGAAAGGAGCATGTCCGTCATCCTGGCATTGTAGTGGATCTCTCCCCCCTGCCCGAGGATATAATCCCGTATGTTCCGCACAAGGACGCAGAGTACATCCGTACCCAGATGGGGCTTCCCCATGTAAGCAATCTCCGGCGGCGCGCCAAACCGCACAAAGGTATCCAGCACCCGGCTGACATAGCCCGTATTGCGGTTGCGCCTGGAAAAGAGTTTACCGTCGGAGTATGCGCCTGCGCCCCCTTCGCCGAACTGGATATTGGATTCAGGGTTCAATCTGCGCTCCCGGATGAAGCGCTCCACATCGAAAGAACGCTCCTCTATCCTCTTTCCCCTCTCAAAGATCAGGGGTTTGAAACCGCAGGCCAGAAGCTCCAGAGCCGCAAACATTCCCGCAGGTCCAAATCCCACCACAAGGGGCCTTTTCGTCTCCCGGATTTTCTTACGGATGGCTGGGATCTCTTCTGCATACAAGGGGAAACTTCCCCCATGCTCAAAATCGTTTCCCACGGTCACCACCAGGCAGACCTGATAAAAAAACTGCTCAGGATCCTTCATGTCCAGGGATTTGCTGAGAATCCGTGTGATGTCTGCGCCCGCGCCTTCTCCAAGCTTCTCCAGAACAGCCCGTCGGTAGGCATCCATTCCATCCTCTTCAACGGGAATACGCAGATCGCTGATGATAAGCTGCAAGGAATCGCGTCCTTTCTTCGGCTTCCTTCCCTTTTTCTGCGCATACAGAAAAGACAAGGCACGCATCGCCAAAAATGGATACGCCCCTTGACTATCCCAGACAGGCCAAAGGGCAGATCGTTTGTCCGTTTTTTTGTAATTATTCAGTACCGTTTATTCCGAACGGCCAATGCTGTAGTTGCAGCAGATTCGTACTGTTGCAAGGCTCCGTGGCTATTTGCAAGTGACATTGCAATCGTTTCGGATCAGAGTTTTGCAGGCCTGTGCGAAAGAAGCGGCAAACTGTCTGAGCCGCCACAAAGGCAGCGTACCAAGGCCTGCTATGGTAATAAAAAAAACTTGTCCTGCCTGTGGCGGCGAGTTTTTGCCGCTTCCGCACAGGGCAAGAAGCTCTAAGAATAAGATTGCGTCACGGGCAAATAGCCTGGGGCCTGTGCATCTGTCTTGCAGGTATGGTACTTGGAAAACTGTGCTGAACAGTTACGTTTTTTTTAAACATCAGGCCAGCCATGCCAGCACAAGCTCTCATGTGACCCGCAGCACCTCGGCAATGGTGGTCAGGCCTTCACGGATTTTGCGGATTCCATCCTTTCTCAGGGTGACCATGCCGCCCCTTACCGCCGCGTTCTGGATGGGGTTGGAGTCTGAGGTCTTTAAAACCAGCTTTTTAAGGGCGCTGTCCATCTCCATGATCTCATAGATGCTCATGCGCCCCTTGTACCCGGACTGAAGGCAGGCAGGGCAGCCTTTGGGCTGAAACAGCTCCCGCCCTCGAAGACATTCCCCATCCGGTCCCAGGGTATCAATCTCTTCGGGAAGGGGGAGGTAGGGGACCTTGCATTCCGGGCAGAGAATACGCACCAGGCGCTGGGCCATCACCGCCTTCACCGCAGAGGCAATGAGAAAGGGTTCGATACCGATATCCACAAGGCGGGTAATGGCGCTGGCCGAGTCGTTGGTGTGCAGGGTCGAGAAGACCAGATGTCCTGTGAGGGCGGATTGTACAGCAATTTCTGCGGTTTCCTGGTCCCGGATTTCGCCCACCAGGATCACGTCCGGGTCCTGGCGCACAATGGAGCGCAGTCCCTTGGCAAAGGTGAGACCGATTTTGGGATTCACCTGAATCTGGCCAATGCCAGGAATCCGGTATTCCACGGGATCCTCAATGGTGACGATGTTCACATCCTCACGGTTGATCTCCGCCAGAGCCGCATACAAGGTAGTGGTTTTCCCGCTGCCTGTGGGGCCGGTCACAAGGATGATTCCGTTGGGAAGACGGATCAGGCGATTGAGGGCCGCATAGGTATCATCCGCCATGCCAAAATCGGAAAGCCCGAGCAGGGTGTTGGCCTTGTTGAGAAGACGCAGCACCACCCTTTCCCCAAAGGCTGTGGGCACGGTGGAAATACGCACATCCACGGACTGACCGCCGATTTTCACTTCCAGACGCCCGTCCTGGGGCAGACGCTTTTCCGCAATGTTGAGCTTGGCCATGATCTTGATGCGGGACACCAGAGGTGCTTGCATCCACTTGGCAGGCCGCATCAGCTCATAGAGCATGCCATCCATGCGGTAGCGGATGACAAAACGATCCTGGTAGGGTTCAATGTGAATATCCGAGGCATTGGCCTTCACCGCCTGGGCGATGATATGGTTCACAAGCTTGATGATGGGGGCGTCATTGCTGTCATCCAGAAGGTCCGCCGCTTCCTCGATCTCACTTAAAATGGATTCTCCGGACTCTTCTTCAAGGTTCTGGGCCATCTCCTCCACCGAGCCACGGGCCTCGTCATAGGCGTGGTTAATGGCGGAAAGAATGCGGGCCTTGGACGCCAGTACGGGAAAAAGGGGCGGAATATGCAAAAGGGCACAGAGATCGCCCGCAGCCTCCAGATCCATGGGGTCGCGCAGGGCCACCTTGCCCGCATGGGGCATGGGCAGAAGGAGGTGGCGCTTCAGGAAGTGAATCGGCACCCTGCGGGCAAAATCCGTATGCCCAGATCCCAGATCCTCTGCGGATGCAAGGGGGATATCCAGAACCTGGGACAAGGCGGCAAGCAGGGTGTCCTCGTCCGCCACCTTGCGCTTTAAAAGGCCCTCCACAAAGCCTTCTTCCCCATCGTTTGCCACTTCATCCAGCACCTCCCTGCGACAAGCCAGGCAGAGGGCCAGTTTGTCCATCAGGGCCTCACGCATCGGGTTTTTCCTCCCCGGCTGCCCCTTCCTCCTGCCGTTTTTCTCTGGGGTTCTGCCTCTTTTCAGGCATTTCTCCGGAAAGATCTTCCTCAACCACCCGATCCTGCGCCCCTGGCTCCCCCAACATTTCTGGCATGGGCATGGCAGGTGGTATTCCCCTGCCCCCCCGGCTGTCCTCATACAGGGGGATGACCGCTGGGGAAAGTTCCTTGATCGTGTCCAGACGATCCCGGGTCACCCGCTCCACATCCTTCACGTTGCGGATGATATGGGGGGTGATAAAGACAAAGAGATTGGTCTTATCCCGCTCCCGGCCCCGGCTGCTGAAAAGGTAGCGCAGGCCGGGAATATCCCCGAGGCAGGGCACCTTGTACTCGGATTCCGCAAAACTGTCGTCAATGAGTCCGCCAATGACCACGGTATTGCGATCCCGGACCAGCACGGTGGTATCGATGGTGCGTTTGAGGGTGGTGGGCAGTTCATTGAGGTTGCCTGCTGCGGAAAGAAGTCTTGTCACTTCCTGGAAAATATCCAGACGGATGAGACCTTCCTTGCTGATCTGGGGCGTAATTTTAAGCTGAACCCCCACATCCTTGTATTCATAGTTGTTGTAGGCATTGTCCCCCGTTGCGGACTTGATGAGGTAGGGGATGTTCCGCCCCACGGTGATGTGGGCTTCCCGGTTGTCCAGGGTGGTAATCTGCGGCGTTGCCAGAATGTGGGAGTTCTTATCCGACTGAAAGGCCTGGATCACAGCCCCGAGGTTGGGGAACATGATTTCCTTGCCTCCGGAGGTCAGAACCAGGGGCGCTGCCGCCACGCCGAGGGAAAATCCACCGGGAAGAAGACCTTTGGTCGCAAGGCCTGTGGTATTGCTCCATGCGGAAGTGCCCCCCGTACCGGAAAAGCCCCCGCCAAAGGCTGCATCCGCGCCATTGGTGGAAAACTTGTCACCTGCGGCCCATTCCGTTCCAAGGCCAAAGGTGCTGTTCACACTCACTTCCACAATCAAAGCTTCAATGAGTACCATGGCTCTCGGAATATCGAGCCTCCGGATCACATCCCCCAATACGGCATGGTCTCCCTGGTTGGCCATGATAACGAGGCTGTTGGTGGCCTGATCCGGGGTCACCGTCACGTCCGAAGAGACCACCGCTTCGGTTTTGGCGGTACCCGCCGCGCCAGATCCTGCGCCTGCGCCGCCCCGCCCCACCATGGACTGGAGAACCTTGGCCAGATCTTCGGCCACGGCATTTTCAAGGTAATAGACATGAACCCGGCCCCGGCCTTTGGGCAGGGCACTGTCCAGCTGATGCACCAGGGGCACCACCCGATCCAGGTCCACCTTGCTCGCAAGGATGATGAGGGTGTTGGTTCTCGCATCCGCCACAAACTTCACAGGATCGTCGGTTACGCTCTTGCCCTCTTCCCGTCGTGTCTGACGGAAAATGGCCTCCAGGGTTTTCACCAGGTCTGCGGCATCCGCATGGGCCAGGGGGGTGATGCTGATCTCCCGGCCCATGTCCCGCACATCAATGTAGCGGACAATCTCCAGAACCCGCCGCACATTGGATTCCACATCCGTCACAATGAGCATCTTACTGGCCGGATAGGAAAGCAGAACGCTGGTCTTGGACACAAGGGGCGCAAAAAGCCGACGCAACTCCTCAGGGTCTGCGTACTGAAGAGGAATCAGCTGGGTGATCATACGGTCCGTTTCACCCAAGGCCCTGTCTCCGAATCCCGTGGGCATGGCCTTGGTGCGGGCGTCCGGCTGGGTCACGACCTTGTACACCTCACCGGAAAGCACGGCGGCAAAACCATGGACTTCAAGAACGGATTCAAAGACATCCCAGGCCTCATCCACGGTCACAGCACCCGGAGACACAATGGTGATTTTACCCCGCACCCGGTTATCGATGACAAAGTTCCTGCCCGTCACCTCACTGATGTATTTGATGAAAACCGATATTTCCACGTCATTGAAATCAATGTTCACCCTCCGGTCCTGCCCCCTTGCGGGAAAGGCGGTCACGGCAAGCACAAAAAGGCAGAGGAATGGAAACACAAGGCATCGGGCATTGACATTTCGTACTCGGGTCAGAATCATCCGCTGTGGCTCTCCATTCGCGGTCCGGGCCGCGCTCAGTTCCTGATGGTGTAAGAAAGGGTCTGGGGCGCTCCCCTGCGTTCCACCTGAAGGGAAACGGAAGAGGCGTTTTTCAGTTGGTCGTAAAAGGTCAGGGCATCGTCCACGGACTGGATTTCCTTTCCGTTGACACCCTTGATGACATCGCCGTTTTCAAGTCCCAGCTGCCGGAAAATGGAATCCGAACGCAGCCGATCCACCCGCAGGCCTGCGGGTTTGCCATCCTCAAAATTAGGACGGATGCGGATCTGACGCATCAGTTCATTGATATCCTGCAGGGACTCATCAATGGTCTGGCGTGAAATTTCCTGAAGACTTGCAGCCCCTGCGGGAAGACGCGCGGCGGAAGCCAGGGTTTTCTGGCCTTCCTCAGGATCCATTTCCAGAATCTCATCCTGGCCTCTGCGGGTCAGAACCACCTTCTGCCGCAGAATCATGCGCACGGTGGCATCCTGAATCCGGTCTCCCACGCGGTAAAGATCCTGGGTCTTTTTTGCCGTATCCTCAATCACTGCAAAGGCTTCATGCACGTTTTCCGAAGCAATGGTTCCCCAGAGCTTCAGGCGCAGGGTGGTGCGCTGCAGAGCGTCAAGATCTATGGCAGGCGCTTTTTCCTCCGCCTTGGGTGCTGCCAGAGTGCCAAAGAGGTTGCGTTCATAGATCACCGCATACTGCCCTGCATCCGGCCTCTGGGCCCGTTGGGCTTCTCCGCCGGAAACCTGGGCAGCCACAGGCGCTTTTACGCTGTTTCCGGCCAGAGGATCCAGGCGTTCGGCAAGAACGCCATAACCAAGGGAAACCAGGGCATAGGCCCCCACAGGCACCATCAGGAGATTCCAGAATAAAAAAAGATAGCGGACCATAGGCCTCACAACCGCATGCCCGCAAGGGTTACCTGCGGACGCTCAAGGGTTCCCCCCACACGCACCGGGATTTCCCGCTGCCCCACAAAACGGCCAATCACAGGACCAATCCCGCCCATACGGGTCAATTGCTGCAAAAACGCAGGATCCGGCCGTATGCCGCCGGAAAGATCCAGCCTGGATGCGGGCCCCGCCGGAAGGCCCATGGCTCCCTGAAGCTGCAAGGTGCCAAAGCTGCCGGCAAGGAGCAGATTTTTAATCTCAGCGTTCTTCTCCTGCACCCGGCTTTCCAGTTGCAGGGTCAAAAGCTTCAGATTCAGACCATCCATCATGGGAAAATCCAGAACCAGCTCGCCGCCTTCAAGGTTCAGGCTGCCGGAAATGCCCAAGCCTTCTTCCTCCGGTGCACAGACAAAACGACCGGAAAGCCTGCCCTGAATCCCCAGAGGAGGGGGCTCGGGCAGAAGATCCGTAAGAGCCTCCATGGCGAGGTTTTCAAGATTCAGATATCCGCGGGCCTTCAGGGGCGAAGTGGGAGGCATCTTCAGCCCAGCTTCCGCACGCCCTCCCAGTCCCTGCACCTCCACCCTGGCGCCCACCTGGGCTGTCATCAGGGCCAGGAAGACGGGTTTCAGACGGACCTGCTCCAGGAAAAACCGCAGCCCTTTTTCCTGGTCTACCCTCACCCCCTTCAGGGTGAGGCTTGCCGGAAAACCCAGCGAGAGTCCGTCCATCCGCACTTCCGCGCCCGTTCTCCGCAAAAGCTCTTTTTCCGCAAAAAAACGGAAGGGTTCCGATGGAAAAAGCAGATAAGTAAAAAACAGCACCATTCCCAGGGTATAGAGAAACCAGGCGCTCACTTTCAAAAAGGATTTCATCCTTACGTTCACCCCTTATCCCGCCACAGTCTGGGCATTGAGGATCACCGAAAGGGTTGCAGGATCCCTTCCGCTCTTCCGGGTGATGGACAGACTCCGGATCTTCACATTTTCAGGAGCATTTTCCAGATGAAACAGAAGCCGGGTCAGGTCCATCATGCTCACATCCTCAAGGCGCATTTCCACAAGGGAAAAACGCATTCCCGTGGCGCGGTCTTCCGCACTGCCGGGTTTCATGGAGGCAATGTTTCTCTTAACCCCCGTCTCCCCAGCCACGCGTTCAAGGAAACCAAAAAGGGTGAAATCCTCCCTGCGGGCCGCAAGGGAGGCCGCAGCCCCCTGGTTAGTCATGCGGATACTGCGGTACCGGGCAGAAAGGGCTTCCATCTCTTTAAGCTGATCCGTTTTGACGGCAATGCTTCTGTGCATGCGGCTCTGCCAGTTCCGCCACGGAGACAGGACCAGCCAGTCCACCATGAGACAGAGAATCACCAGCCCCGCCGCCATGACAATTTTCTTTTCCCTTCGGGAAAGCACCAAAGAAACCATAATGTCCTATCGCAGGTCTGAACGGAGATTGAAACGCACCCTGCCTTCTTCCTGATCCGCCGTGGCCTGGGTGATGGTGACACCGGAAAAGAAGGGTTGGGCCGAAAGCCGGTTTTTCAAAGCATCCACATGGTTGTACGTGTCCGTTTCTCCGGAGAGGGTAAGCTGATCCCCCGTGATGGCCAGGCGGGTAAAGTGCATGGGAGCCCCCTCCGGAGCACTCCGGACCAGGCCACGGAGAAGCTCCACCATGCGATGGTCTGCGGATCCGCTGGCCGCAAAGGCGGAAGCCTGCTCCAGTTCAGCCAGATGTATCCGCATCTGGTGCAAAGGATCCACAATGCGGGTCACATCCGGCAGGGTTGCGGTAAACACCCTGCGGATTTCGGCATCCAGCATACGATCCTGACGTCGAAGCCGCTGCATGTCCAACACAAGGTGAGCGCCCAAAAGCACCAGCACAAGAAGGGTCAGCACCCCTGATCCTATGAGGGCTTTTCCGTGGGAGGCGAAAAAATGATCCACCCGCCATCCCCTTTCCCGGAACCTGGGAGCCGCCTTCCCCCGAATGGCGGCCCAGGAGGCAAAGACCGCGCAAACGCCTCCCGCATCTCCGGCCAGCACCCTTTCCGGGTCCGGACCTTCGGAGTCAGCCGGGTTCAGGCCCTGGGCGGGAATGCCCAGGCGACTCTCCAGAGTCAAGGCCAGGGCGTCCGCGCAAGGACCCATGATCCGCAGTTTATCCAGGGTAATCTCAGGATACCGCAGTCCGCAGATTTCAGACAATACCGTGGACACCGTCCCAGCCAGCCGGTCTTCGCCCTGATCCACTCCCGGAAAAACGCGCAGGCCCAGGGCCCTCGATCCCGACATCAGCACAAGGGCACCTCGGGTATCCACAAGCCCCCAGGCCCCTTCGGTTTTGTCCATGGCCGCAAGGGCGCTGGCGGCAGCGAGCTGGGACACCGCAAGGGCTTCCACAAAATAACCGGCTTCTCCAAGGGTCTGGATCAACCCCTCCGCACGGCCCTTTTCCAGCGCCAGGGCAAGAACCCCCGTGCCTGTGGCGCTTTTTTTCGTCTCCAGGAAGGCAATTTCACAGGAATCCGGACTGACTCCCAGCCCCGCCCCCATTTCCATGGGCAGAATCTGGGAGATTCTTCCAGTACCTTTAAACGGCAGGGTCATGTTCCGGATCATGAAGTCCCAGGCAGGCAGGCAGACATGAACAGGCCCCTTATCCGCCCCCAGGGCTTCCAGAGCCGCAAGGGCCTGGGCTTCCACAGGCTTGTCCTCTTCGGGCGGGCGCAGGACCATTTCACGAAGACGGGTTCCCTGCCTTCCCTCCCGGGAAAAACGGCAGGCCCGGACACCGTCTGAAGAAATTTCCAGGGCAAAAAACGCTTGGGACATGGAAAAGACAGACCCTTCTTGGATGAAAACCTGGGAAAGCCGGTCTGAGTCCGGCGGGGATACAAAAGGTTTTTAAATCAGAATATCAGGGTATTCTGTGTCCGCATGGTTCTGAAGTATCCGGCATGGCGCAAAAAAACAACTCTTAAAATAAAGATGCGCTAAGGAAAAAGTTTTATAGGCTATTCTTCCTGCCAGCGCAAGATCCTGCAGAAAAAACGACCTGCCTCCCCGTCCCGCTCCCGCCGGACCACGGCGGTGATTTTCACAGCCCCTCCATCTTTCACCGCACGGGATACGATGCGGAAAATATCACTGCGCTGGGTAATCAGATTTTCAGCCAGGGGCACTTCTTCGCATCCTGCGCAGCGGCGATACCAGTTTCCTTCAAGGTCATTGACATAAATTCCTTCGCTTTTTTCATCCCGGAAAGCCACAATTTCCTCGGCCATGTGCAGGCTGGAATTTTCCGTGATCAGGGTGGCGATCACTTCCACCGGCGCGGTATTGATATTGATGCGGCCGCTCATCCCCACACTCCGGCCTGTCCGGCTTTCCTCCCCCCATATGGTCATTACACGGCCAAGCCCCTCAACCCCGCCCACCCGGGCCCACAGCTCCGGGGTGATGCCCCGCACCCGCCTCAGCTCCGATAAATCCGTGAACGGACCATTGCGGGGTGCATAGGGTGGATCCAGGGAAGCGTAATAATCCCTTTCCGCTCCATCCAACCCTGTGATGCGGTCATCGTCTCCGGAATCCAGCCAGTCAATGAGGGGATTGATGATGGCCGAAGGTCGGCTGCCAATGAGGCTTTCATCGTGCAGGATAAGGGCCGTTAAAAAACGATCCCAGAGCTTCACCTGATCGCCGTTGACCTCATTGGGCCGGTTCACAAGGGCGTTCACCTGAATTTTTCCCAATTCATCTTCAATGAAAACTTCGGGAAGGGGGGAAAGGCCCGAGGCCGTCAGAGCTGTGTGCAAAAGCTCAGGGTCGTTCCAGGCATCCTGGAGCGTATCCTTTTCCGTAAGCTCCCGATCCTGGGCAAGGAGGGCCATGGCCGCCTGCACACCCGCCGCAGCCACAGCCCGTGCCTGCTGGATATCTCCGGACTTTCTAACGGAAATCACCGTATCCCGCATCTGACGATGCAAGGTAGTCACCAGGGACACAAGCACCAGCATCATGGCAAGAACGGCCACCAGCACCATGCCGGAAGATTGCTGCATCACACCTCGCCCTGGGCGGCCCGACGCACAGGGATAAGAATTTCCGTCTCCAGACGCCGTGAATCCGCACCCTTTCCCGTCTCCAGGCGGATACGCACCGCCTGGGGCGTGGACCATCCCCACCTTTGGTCTTCCGAATCCCATTCCCGCCGCCAGTCTCCTTTTTCATCCAGAAATTCCAGGGTAAAGGCCTGCAGCCCTGTGCACACCACAAAACGCCGCACTCTGTCTTTATCCGGATCCGGATAGGGATGCAGATCATCACTCCGGAAAAGCACAAGGTCTCCGCCAGGCCCTTCCCCTACGGTATAACTGATGCGGGCCACCCCTTTCAGCTCGGATCCGTATAAGGGCAGATGGGCGTCTGCGGCAAAGCGCAGCCCGGCCACCCTTTTATTCCCCACCAGATCTTCCCAGGCCTCAAACCGGAAAGGGTCCTTTTCATCCTCAAGGGGTTCCGGTCTGCGGTAAGCCGGGGGCAGAGAAACCACCGCAGCCGTCAGATCCCTTGTGATCCACGTCATGGCCGTCTGCCCTTCCCGGAGGCTGCGCAGCATGGGCGCCATGGCCTGCTCCGTTCCCACCAGGGCGGAAAAGGACGCATAGGAGGCCCCCATCACAATGGCAAGAATCACAAGGGAAACAAGAATTTCCATGAGGGTGAAACCCGCACGCGCCCATCCCGGTTTCTCCGCATCGCCGCTCATGGCAGACCTCCATGGAAGGTTTCCAGAGAAAAATGTTTCACCCCGTTTTTCAGAAGGCGCACATGAACACGGAAAAGGCGGCTGTTTTCCCCCTCGCCCGCAAGTCCCTCCACCCGGGAAACCTCCGCTTCCCAGGTGAAACCCGGAAACGACTCAAAACTTCCCCTTAAGCTCCGGGGTTCCGGCAGCTCCCGTATCACCTGACTCAGCGCTTCCCCTGCCAGGGAAGGAGCCAGAATTTCGTTGGAAGAACGCTCCAGGAGGGACAGGCTCTGACCATGAAGTCGCAGCACAGCCGTTAAAACCAGGGCCAGGATGCTCAGGGCGATCATCACTTCAAGAAGGGTAAAGCCGCTCGCCCCATCCTGCCTCTTAGACCCCATGATCCCAGCCCTCCGGCGTCACAAAGCCACTTAAAATTTCCACCCGTACCTGCAGGGGATGCAGCACCAGGGTTTTACGACCCATGGCTCCCTCCATCCAGAAAAAAACAGGGTCCGCATATCCTTCTGGATAAAAACGGATTTCCCGGGTTTCCGGCAGATCCCGACCTGAGCGCCGCAGGGCGTTCACCCCGAGACTGGGCGCAAAGCGCCATTCCTTGCCGCCTTCCCCCCCTGCCCGAAGGCTGCGATGGTCCGCATGCAGTTCAAGAAGAATTTCTTCTTTTCTTTCCAAGGCTTCCTGACCCGTTGCTTCCAGCATGGCCACAAAGGCGTCCAGCTGCCTGCGCTCCTGATCCGCATCCATGGCCAGGCGGATTCTTGGAAAGCTGACACCCAGAATCACGGCCATCAGGGCCAGCACCACCACCAGCTCCATGAGGGTAAAACCCCCGGGCCTTTTTGCGCACAGCACGGCAATCATTCCTTTTCCCAGGAGGTGATATCCGCATTGGCACCATCACCACCCGCAACGCCATCGGCTCCGTAGGAAAGAATGTCGTATTCTTCATGAATGCCCGGAGAAAGATAAATGTAGGCATTACCCCAGGGATCCAGGGGTACGCGCCGACTTTCCAGATACCCGCCTTCACGCCAGCGATCCGCGCCTGCGTCCGGCCTGCGCACCAGGGCTTCCAGGCCTTCTTCCGTGCTGGGATAACGGCCCATGTCCAGGCGATACAATTTCAGAGCCGTATTAAAGGAGGCGATGTCCATTTCCGCCTTCACCCTGCGGGCGTCATCGGTTCTTCCCAGAAGCTTGGGCGCGATCCATCCCGCAAGGATCCCCAGAATCACAATGACCACCATGACTTCAATCAGGGTAAAGCCCTGTTTTCCCATTCTGACCTTCATCCATCCTCCATCCGAAAAAGTCCGTTATGGTTTGCCCTCCATGTGTACGGAAAAACCACGCAAAAGGCAACGCTGCTTGACCCTTCATCTGCTGTTCTGCTACACACGGAAAGGATGATCGCCGCTTCCGGCACCCTGCCCCAGGGCTGTGATCCTTACCAGTAAAGAACTTAAATTTTTCAGGAAAAACCCGGTTAAGGATCTTTTCATCCCTATCCTCACAGCTTCACAACATACAAACCCGGCCCGCCCTGAGCAGACCGGAAACACCCCAAAAGGATCCCTTATCCAAAGGTTAAGAATCCGGAAAGGCCTTTCCATGGAACAGACCCTCGCCCTCATCAAGCCCGACGCCGTTGGCCAGGGCTGCATGGGGACCATTCTCCAGCGCATTGAAAAGGAAGGTTTTCATGTACGCGCCATGAAGATGCTCCGCCTCTCCTCCAAGGAGGCCATGGCCTTTTACAGGGTGCATGAGAAAAAACCCTTTTTTGAAAGCCTTGTGAACTTCATGAGTTCAGGCCCCCTGGTCGCCCTCCTGCTGGAAAAAGAAGATGCCATCCGCCACTGGCGCAGCGTCATGGGTGCAACGGATCATACCCAGGCCGCAGAAGGCACCCTGCGCAGACAACTGGCCACGGCCCTTGAACGAAACGTGGTCCACGGTTCCGACGCCGAAGACACCGCAAGGGAGGAAATTGCCTTTTTCTTCAGCACCCGGGAGTATATCTGATCCTATGAGCGCCCTTCCAGCGGACAGAATCCGCATCGTACTCTGTTATCCCAAATTCCCTGAAAATATCGGATCCGCCGCAAGGGCCATGTGCAACATGGGGCTTACCCGCCTTGTGGTGGTGACAAAGGAAAAACATGACATGGAAAAGATCTACCGCATGGCCACCCACGCGGCCCGGAATGTGGTAGACGCCATGGTCTGGCATGAAGACCTCAGCACCGCTGTGGCGGACATGGGCTATGTGGTGGGTACCACGGCCCGACTGGGAAGAAACCGCAAGCGCAGCCTCATGACCCCGCAGCAGCTGGCCGAGCAGGTCCATCGCATTGCACCTGAAAACGAGGTGGGGATTCTCTTCGGGCCCGAAGACCGAGGGCTTGAAAACGAGGATCTGCGCCTCTGCCACGCCTTTGTCCGTATCCCCACTGCGGATTTTTCCTCCCTCAATCTCGCCCAGGCTGTCATGGTGATCGCCTATACCCTCTTTTCCCATGACCCGCCTCCCCAGCAGGATCCCTCGCCCAAGCTGGCCACGCGCCAGGAACTGGAAGCCCTTTACGCCCATATGCAGGAAGTGCTCATCCGCATTGATTTCATGCGGCCGGACAACCCCGACTACTGGCTGGACAATTTCCGCCATCTCATCTCCCGCATGCCTCTCCGGGCAAGGGAGGTGCGGATGCTCCGGGGCATCTGCCGCCAGATCCAGTGGTATGGGGACCACTGCTATGAAAAAGGCTGCAAAGGCCTGGAAAGGCCCTCAGAGATCCCGGACTGAAAAGCTCTTTTCCCATTTTCTCCCTTTTCCGAGACAACGGGACCGGACCTTCCGGATCCGGACCGAAGACCATCCTTCCAGCATGGCCGAGAGCCACTGGGTCAGAAGCTTCACCGTCGGGTCTTCCGCCAGCGCCAAAGGCGGAAGACCCTGTTTCATGCGCAGAGTTTCGAGGGTTTCCGTCCCAGGCATCCCCCAAGATCTTTCCGATTTCATCCCCTTTTCCTCCTCTGGTCTTTATGCATGAAAAAAACTGCTCGTTCTTCCTCCCATACCGACCTGAACGAACATTCAGGGTGAAACCTGCGCTTCATCAAAACGATAGATCAGCGCATTGGGCGGCACCATGCTCAGCTGCTCCCGGGCCACGGCTTCAATGTAGGCCCAATCCTCCTGCAGACGCCATACCCGCCTCACCAGATCCCGGTTTTCCCGCTCAAGGGCTTCCTTTTCCTGAATCAGAGCCCTGTGCTGTTCCAAAAGGGCCTGATAGTCCAAAAATCCATCCGGCCCCAGGAGGGTGCGACCGGCAAACACCAGTAAAAAAAGCCAGAGACCGTAAAAAAGCAGGACCCTCATTTCCGGCCCCTCCGGATCCAGTGCAGAGCAAGGTGCAGCTCCGGACTTTTCAGAAGAAAAGCCCCCCCCGTGTACAGCCCCACGCCCAGCCCCACCCCCACAAAAACCCGGAGCCCCATGGCAAGGCTTCCGCTCCCCAGCCAGGAGGCAAGGACCGAATCAAGCCCCCAGACCCCAAGCCCCATGATCAGGGCGTTCATCAGGGAAAAAAAGGCGCTTTTTAAAAGCAGGGGGGTGAACAGTCCGGGAATCTTCCGGGAAAGCGCCCAGCTCAGAAGTCCGAAATTGACCATGGAGCCAAGGCTGGTGGCCAGGGCCAGACCTCCGTAAGACATGGGATACATGAGAATCAGGGAAAAGACCACACCAGCCCCTAAGGAGACCGCTCCCATGATCACCGGCGTCCGGGTGTCCTGCATGGCATAGAAGACCGAAACCACAATGCGCACACAGGCAAAGGCTGAGAGCCCCACGCTGTAATAGATCAGAGCGGTGGCCGTACCCGCCACACTGGCCGCGTCAAAGGCGCCTCTCTGGAACAAAAGCGCCACCAGGGGATGGGCCAGGGCCACAAGACCCGCCATGGCGGGCAGGTTGATGAAAAGCATCCAGCGCAGGGCTTCGCCAAAGGTGTCTTCCAGGTCTTCCATGCGGCCGGACGCCACCTGACGGGAAAGGGTGGGCAGCACGGCCGTGGCTGCGGAAATTCCGAAAATGGCCAGGGGAAACTGTACAAGACGATCCGCATAATAAAGATAGGATACGCTGCCCGCCTCCAGAAAGGAGGCCAGGAGGGTGCCAATCACAATACTGAGCTGGTAGACGGCCGCCCCGAAAATGGTCGGCAGCATCAGTCTGCCCACCCTGCGTACGCCCGGATGCAGCCAGGGGGTCCGCCCCCGCAGGCGAAAGCCCTTTTTCCAGAGAGGGGGAAACTGCATGCAGAGCTGAAACACCCCGCCGCCCAGCACGCCAATGGCAAGGGCGGTCACTGCAGGCTCCACGCGGGTGGCGAGAAGCCAGACACTGAGGATCATGGCCACGTTCAGCACCACGGGTGACAGGGCAGGAATGGCAAAATGCCCAAGGCTGTTGAGCATGCCCATGGACAGGGCCACCAGACAGATGAAAAAGACGTAAGGAAAGGTGATGCGGGTCAACCAGACGGTCAGCTCCATCTTTTCCGGCGTATCCGCAAAACCCGGCGCAATGATCTGCACAATGAGCGGTGCCGCCAGCACACCCGCAAGGGTGAGGGCCAGGAGCACCAGGGCCAGAATCCGGAAGGCGGAACGGGCAAAGGCAAAGGCTTCTTCCCTGCCCTTTTGTTCCATCTCCGCATGAAAAACCGGCACAAAGGCCATGGACAGGGAACCTTCGGCGAGAAGGCGACGCATGAGATTGGGAATGCGGAAGGCCACAAAAAAGGCATCCGCCGCCATGGACACCCCGAAGATTGCGGCAATCACCATGTCCCGCACAAAACCCAGAATCCGGCTGAGCAGGGTCGCCGCCCCCACCACGCCCGCAGCCCTGGCCACCTGTTTTCTTTCCGATACGCCCATAAAACCCGCACCCCGCCTGAGTCCGAAATTTTCCCGCACCTTCTTTACCCCAGAATACTTCCCGTGAAAAGCCCTCCCTTTGCACCCTGAACCCTTTCCCCATCCACCCTGGATCCTGAGCAAAAAAGAATTGACACTTCCGCAAATCCCGTCTATTTTTTCATTTTTAGAAAAATGCAGACTATGCTGGACAGACTACGCTGATTTGAATAACCCTGGAAAATCTAAAAAAGTAAAAAAGGAGTATCGCTTTGGCAAACCATAAATCCGCCAAAAAACGCGCCAAACAGAACGAAGTCCGCAGAATGCGGAACCGCAGTGTGAAGAGCCAGGTAAAAACCGCTGTCACCAAACTTCGCGCCCTGATTGAAAAAGATCCGGAATCCGCAGCCAAGACCATGCAGGAAACCACTTCCATCATCGCCAAAGCCGCAAAAAAAGGCGTACTTCACAGCAATACCGCCAGCCGTAAAATCTCCCGTCTGGCCCAGCTTGTGAATAAAGTCCGCGCCTGAAAAATTCCGGTACAGGATTGTAAGCTCCGGGCCAAGCCCAGAGAATTTCTTGCCATCCTGCGCATGCCATGAAAACTAACGGGAAAGGCCTCCTTTTTTCCAAGGAGGTCTTTCCCGTTTTTTGGAATCAACCGGACCTCACCTCTTCAGGCAACCATCCTTTTCAAATTCAACGCCTTAAAAATCATCTCCCATGCGCTCCACCACATTCTCCGCCATGCGGAGAACCAGGGTTTCCAGGGCGTCCCTCCGGTTGCTTGCCGTACTCGCCTTATCCCGGCCAACGGCATACACTTCCGATTCCTGCACTTCACGCTGCCAGAGAATGGCACCATTCAAAGAACGCAGAACAAAAAAACCCGTAAGGGAAATCCGCCTTTCAATGTCCTTGTCACTTGCGGTGCGGGCAAGGGCCGTCTGGGAGAGGGAACGGACTTCCCCCTCAAGGAAAGCATCCGCATTCTGGGCGCTGTCCGCCAGTTTCCCCTGGGGACTGCGCATCAGGACATAGACCAGGTCGTCCGTCAGACGCGTACCCAGCCCTGCCTCCCCCACCTTGTCTGTCACCTGGGCGACAAAGATTCGTTGCACGCCACCGGGAAATCCCCCCGAACCACTGAATCCATATCCGCATCCGGACAGAAGCAGGGCGCAAAGCATCACCCCCCACACACCCATACGTCCATTGCCTCTTGTATCCTGACCTCTGGACATACTCACCTTCTTCCCCCCAAGCCTTCGGCAAAAAACGACTTGCCATGTGTCGCACACCTTGCCAGAGCCGGGGCGGCAGAAACCGCCCCGTTTCACAGACCTTCAGGGCAAAGGTCATCAACCGATCAAAACCTATGCCACCACAATGTTAACGAGTTTGCCCCTCACCACAATCACCTTCTTCACAGACTTGCCCTCCATGAAGCGGACAGCCCCCTCGGAGGCAAGGGCCTGGGCCTTAATGGTTTCCTCATCCGCATCCGCAGGCAGGGTCACCCGGTCCCGGAGCTTGCCGTTTACCTGAACCACAATGAGGACATTTTCCTCCTGAAGGGCGTCTTCCCGCCACAAAGGCCAGCCCTTTTCCACAAGACGGCCCGAACCGCCAAGGCCAGCCCAGATTTCCTCCATCATGTGGGGCGCAACCGGAGACAGCATGAAACACACGGATTCCAGAAGATGACGGGCCACACCGGCATTTTCTATCCCCTCCCCCTTTTCCCCGGAGGAAAAGACTGCATTCACAAGCTCCATCACCGCGCTGATGGCCGTATTAAAGTGGAAACGATCAATGTCTTCGGCCACCCTTTTCAGGGTCTGATGGGTTTTGCGGAAAATATCCCGGTCTGCCTGGGAAAGATCGGAAAGCTCCCCGTCAAAGGGCTGAACACCGGAAGCCACATCCTTGTACCGAAGCACCAGACGCCATACCCGGTTCAAAAAGCGATACGCCCCTTCGACACCCGTGTCACTCCATTCGAGATCCCGCTCCGGCGGTGCGGCAAAAAGACAGAAAAGCCTTGTGGTGTCCGCACCATAACGATCCAGCAGCATGGCGGGGTCCACCACGTTGCGCTTGGACTTGCTCATTTTTTCCACACGGCCCACGGTGACAGGACTCTGGCACTTGAGACAGAAGGGCTTTTCCTGACCAAAGTCCACCTCTTCGGGATAGAGAAAGCCGTGGACAGGACAGGTGGTGGTTTCCTTGCAGACCATGCCCTGGGTGAGAAGGTTGGTGAAGGGTTCCTTGAAACTGACCAGCCCTTCGGCTTCCAGAACGCGGGTGAAGTAGCGGGAATAAAGGAGGTGCATCACCGCATGTTCCACCCCGCCGATGTACTGATCCACGGGCATCCAGTAGCGCACGGCCTCGGTATCAAAAATGGCGGTGTCGCATGCGGGGCTGCAATAACGGAGGAAATACCAGCTCGACTCCACAAAGGTATCCATGGTGTCCGTATCCCGCCTGGCCTTTTTCCCGCATCTGGGGCAGTCCACCTCATAAAAGGAGGCAAGGGCACCCAAGGGGGAGCCTCCGTTTTCCAGAAGGGCCGCATCCTCGGGAAGTCGTACGGGGAGATCCTTTTCCGGAACCGGCACAATGCCGCAGGCCTCGCAGTGGATCATGGGAATGGGGCTGCCCCAGTAGCGCTGGCGGGAAATCCCCCAGTCCCGGAGACGGAAACGCTCGGCCTTTTCCCCCGCGTTGCGGGCTTCCAGCCAGTCCGCAATGGCCGCCTTTGCCCCCTCACTGTCCATGCCATCAAAAATACCGGAATTCACAAGCCTGCCCGGCCCTGTCCAGGCCGCAGTCATGGAGATAGATTCGAGCTTTTCCCCTTCGGGCTGGATCACCACGGGCCGATCCAGGGCATAGCGGGCCGCAAAGTCAAAATCCCGCTGATCGTGGGCAGGAACCCCCATGACCGCACCGGTGCCGTACTCCATAAGAACAAAATTGCCCGCATAAATGGGAACCGACTTTCCACTCACAGGATTTGTGGCAAAGGCTCCGATGAAAACCCCTTCCTTTTCCGCTGTTTCTATGGCCCTGGCCGTCCGCTCCTGACGGGCCATTTTTTCAAGAAAAGCCGTCACCTCCCCGGCCTGGGGCGTGCCTGCGGAAAGGGCTGTCACCAGGGGATGCTCCGGCGCAAGGCAGACAAAGCTTGCTCCGCAGACCGTATCCGGCCTTGTGGTAAAAACGTCAATGCCGCCTTCAAGGCCTTCAAGGCCAAAACGGATGCGGGCCCCTGTGGATTTACCAATCCAGTTTTTCTGCATGGTGGTGACCTTTTCCGGCCATCCGGGAAGCAGATCGCAGTGATCCAGAAGATCCTGGGCAAAATCCGTGATGCGGAAATACCACTGCCAGAGCTTCTTCTGGCGGACTTCCTTGCCGCAGCGCCAGCAGGCCCCGTCTTCCACCTGCTCATTGGCCAGAACGGTCTGGCAGGGATCGCACCAGTTGACAAAGGATTCCTTGCGGTACACCATGCCCTTTTCAAACATGCGGATAAAAAGCCACTGCTCCCAGCGATAGTATTCCGGCGTGCAGGTCGCAAGCTCCCGGTCCCAGTCATAGCTGAACCCGAGACGCTTCAATTGTCTGCGCATGGCGGCAATGTTCTCATAGGTCCAGGCCGCAGGATGGGTCTTGTTCTGAATGGCGGCATTTTCCGCGGGCATGCCAAAGGCATCCCATCCCATGGGATGGAGTACGTTGAACCCCCGCATGCGCTTGTACCGGGCCACCACATCACCGATGGTGTAGTTGCGCACATGGCCCATGTGAATCTTGCCCGAAGGATAGGGGAACATTTCAAGAAGATAGTATTTGGGCTTTGCCCTGTCTTCATGGACCCGGAAAACCCCTTCGGCTTCCCACTGCTGCTGCCATTTTTCTTCGATCTCAAGGGGACTGTAGTTTTCAGACAACATGGGTCTATCCTCCGCTTCTGTATGGGGGGCGGCAGTGCCGCTGAAAAAATCTGCTTACCGTAAGAAAAACAACAAAGGCTGTGCATGCCACAAACAGGGCAAAATGGCAAGATGGAGCCTCGGTGCCAGCGCGTCTTTTTCCACGGAAAGGAAAGAAAAAGCGCACCTTGGCCCTCGGCAAGGCCCGGCTCCATCCCCTTTGGGCTGCAAGCCCAGAGGAATCTTTTCCGTCTGCTCACTTTCCCTTTCCTGCCAGAACCGCAGGGAAAAATATCCGGAAAACAGAAAAAAGCATTGACGCAGAAAAAACAATTGCATACAAGCAAACAAAAGTGTTCCGATCCAGCCTGTCTATCCATAAAGGATACGCCCGCCACTTTTCCACCCCCTGAAAATATGCTGCCCCCAAGCCCTGTGTGCGCAAACGGTGCCAGCAGTAAGGTTTTCCCGGACACAGGCAGGCTCCTTCCACGTCTGACCCGAATCTTTTTTCTGCCATCCGGAAACCGGGGACTCTTACCAGGAAGCCAGGGCCAGGGGATCATCGGCCACACGCTTACCAACAACCCAACTGGAAAGGCTTCATTCCTCCCCCCTTTCAACCAACGGGACGAATTATTACTTTATGAGCATGAAAATTCTGATTAACGCCGTAGACGCCGAAGAATGTCGCATTGCCACCATCGTTGACAACCGGCTTGAAGATTTTGTCCTTGAGACCACAGCCCGGGAAATCACCCAGGGCAACATCTACAAAGCCACGGTCAGCCATGTGGAACCGAGCCTCCAGGCCGCCTTTGTGGATTACGGAGCGGAAAGAAACGGCTTTCTCCAGTTCCAGGAAATCCACACCGACTATTTCCAGGAATGTCCCTCCGGCAAACACCATATCAAAAACCTCATCAAAAAAGGTCAGGAAGTGATCGTTCAGGTGACCAAGGACCCGGTCATGAAAAAGGGAGCCATGCTCACCACCTTCATTTCCCTGCCCGGACGCCACCTGGTTCTCATGCCCGGCTCCACCAACAAGGGCATCTCCCGGAAAATCGAGGAAGAAGAAGAACGCAAGCGCTTAAAAGACCTGCTGGACAAGCTCACCCTTCCCGAAGGCTTTGGTGCCATCATCCGAACCGCAGGCAAAAGCTGCACCAAGGCCATGCTGACCAAGGATGTGAACTACCTCATGCGGCTTTGGAAAAATATCAACCAGAAAGCCATGGAAACGGAAAGTCCATCCCTTCTCTACAGGGAACAGAACCTGGCTTTGCGCGCCATCCGGGATTCCCTCACGCCGGAAGTCACGGAAGTGCTCATTGACAATGCGGAAGCCTACAAGGAAATCAAAAAGTTCGTTGAACTGATAGCCCCCAAGCAGGGAAAATGCATCAAGCATTACCGGGGTGAAAAACCCATTTTCACCAAATACCAGCTGGAAGAACAGATCGGCACCATCTTTGAATCCAGGGTTCCTCTGAAGTCCGGAGGATCCATCATCATTGATCAGACCGAAGCCCTGGTCTCCATTGATGTCAATTCCGGGAAAGCCACCCAGAAGGGCTCCATTGAGGAGACAGCCTTCCAGACCAATCTGGAAGCCGCCGAAGAAATCGCCCGCCAGCTCCGAATCCGGGATCTTGGCGGGCTTTTTGTCATTGATTTTATTGATATGCGGGATGCCAAGCACAGGGCTTCCGTGGAAAAAATCCTTAAGGACGAGCTGAAAAAGGACAAGGCCCGCACCAAAGTGGGCAAGATCTCCCAGTTCGGACTCCTTGAGATGAATCGCCAGCGCCTGCGGCCCTCCATCAGCTTTGGCAGCCTCGTGCCCTGCCCCCACTGCTCGGGCCGGGGCCTCACCTTTTCCACCGACAGCCTGGCCCTGACCTTTTTAAGAAAACTCCGCCTTGAAACCTTAAAGCCGGATATCAAGACCATACGGGCCCTGCTGCCGCCGGATGTGGCCCTTTATGTGCTCAACCGCAAACGCTCGGAATTGCTGGAAATTGAACAGCGTCGCTGCCTGAGCATTCTCATTGAGGCGGATGCGACCATGATTCCGGGGAATTCTGAAATCCTGTGCTCGCCCTGAGTTCGGTGGTGAAATATCCTCGCCTCCGCACACAACCTTATCTGGGAAGTTCGGAAAAACGGGACCCATATATCAGGATAAAAGCTTTCAGGATCCAGAATACCTGACTGGAGAGGGGAAAAAAATACGCAGACTTGTGGACTTTTGGCCCAAGCCCTGTTTATGATGGTGTTGAGATCCCTTCCGTCATGCGGTGAATACAAGACCTGAAAAATTCCTGCTTTAAGGAGATGCACATGCTTCAACGCCTTTTTCCCCGGATGTCCCAGCGCATGCGTCTTTCCCTGCTCATGCTTTTCATGACCGTGGCCCTGGCGCTTATCTATCTTGCCACACGCCCCGCTCCTCCGCCTGTGGACAAGGCCGAAGAGGCCCCTCCCACGCGGGCAGCCATAGAACAGGGGCCTGTCATTGATTTCAGTACCCTTGACGCGGACGGTCACACCGAGACCATGGCGGAGCGAAAGCAGCGGTACGGCATCCAGGAGAGCGTGGACATGGTGGTCACCTCCGATGAGAGCATCCGCGTGGGGGACGAGACCCTCGACATGCGGGATTATGAGGAAAAGGATGCGCTCAGCAAAGGTGAAATTGTCATCCGTCCCCTTACCGGCGCTGGTGTCAGAAGTGCTGCAAAGGACTATGGCATCCATGTGGTCCGTCCCGGAGACAACATCTGGAAAATCCATTTCCGTCTTCTCAGGGAATCCCTGGCCTCACGGGGCATTATGCTTCCACCGGACGCAGACAGGCCCGATGAGGAAGGCTACAGCTCCGGCGTAGGCAGGGTTCTCAAATTTTCCGAGCGCATGGTGCGTATCTACAGCATGAAGGAAAAACTTTTTGCGGACAATATCCACATCATTCATCCCTTTGAAAAAATTATAATTTACAATATGGAAGAGATCAAAGGGCTTCTCGACGCCATCACCGAAGAGAATGTGAACCGTATCCGTTTTGATGGTGAAAACCTCTGGATTTCCGCCCACTGACAGCTCGTTTCGTTCCGAAAATCCCTGCTCCGGGGTCTGTCTCAATTGACGCGCCCCCAGATTTCTTTTATATGCTGTGAGCTGATTCGTTGCCGGAATGGCTGCATGCGTGGGTTTTCACTGCCCTGGGGCAGCTCCCGTACACGCGGCCCATAAAGGCCAGACATTTAAAATGAAAAAGAACGTTTTACCTTAAGGAGGAATCCGTGATCGGAATTGCCCACGCAATGGGAGAAGCCGGAGCCCAAGGACAGGGCGGTGGCTTTATGTCCCTTGTCCCGCTGATTTTGATGTTTGTCATCTTTTACTTCCTTCTCATCCGCCCCCAGCAGAAAAAAGCCAAAGAACACAGAGAGCTGATCACCAACCTGAAAAAAGGGGACCGCGTCATCACCTCAGGCGGCCTTTATGGGGTTGTCACCGGCCTGGATGACACCACCATCACCCTTGAGATCGCAGAAAAGGTCCGCGTCAAGATGGTGCGCGCCAATGTGGCCGGACTGGCGGGCAGAGGCAGCTCAGAAAAAGAATAGTGCTTTGTCACAAGGTCGTTTCTGCTCGTGAACAGTACTGAAAACCTATACGGTGGCATCGCAGCGGTATCGCGGTGCCGCCCCAATTTTTCCTGCCACCGGAAAGGATTTGGGCCTTGAAGATACGTTCCTGGAGATTCTATGCCGTTTGTGTGGCGCTGATCCTGGCCACCATTTACATACTCCCGACATTGAATCCCGGCCTGTGGCCATATAAAACCATCAATCTGGGACTGGACCTCCAGGGCGGCATGCACCTTGTGCTGGATGTCCAGGTGGAAGAAGCGCTGGAAAGCACGCTGGAACGCCGCACCTATGAACTGCGCGATCAGATGCGAAGGGAGCGCATCCGCTACAGTTCGGTCCGCAGACTTCCCGATGGCGCCATCGCCGTGCGCCTCACCGACGCCGCAGACGCCGATGCCTTCACGGCCTTTCAGCAAAAAGAATTCCCTCACATGGATATGCGCCGGGTAACCGTGGATCAGGAAGTGGAATTCCGCTTCTCCATTCCGCCCGAAGAACGGGCAAGACTCCGCAAAATGGCCACCGACCAGGCCCTTGAAACCATCCGCAACCGCATTGACCAGTTCGGCGTCAATGAGCCGGATATCCGCGTGCAGGGGGAAAGGCGCATTCTCATCCAGCTTCCGGGCATTGAAGATCCGGAACGCGCCAAGGAACTCATCGGCAAAACAGCCCTCCTTGAATTCAAAATCGTTGAAGACGGCTATGACGTGCAAGACGCCCTCAAGGGCCAGATGCCGCCGGGAACGGAACTGCTCTATGAAATCCGCAGGGACGCCGCAGGCCAGGAAACCGGCCGCATTCCCTACCTTGTGAAAAGACGGGCCGCCCTCACCGGTGCCGCCCTCACAGACGCCAGGGTGCAGTTTGACTCCCGCTTCAACGAGCCCTATGTCTCCATTGATTTTGACAAACAGGGCGCACGCCAGTTTGATCGCATCACAGGCGAAAACATCCACAAACGCATGGCCATTGTTCTCGACGGCAATGTGTACTCCGCTCCTGTTATCCAGGATCGCATCTCCGGTGGCAGCGCCCGCATCACAGGCAATTTCTCCATGGAAAGCGCCCATGATCTTGCCATTGTTCTCCGGGCCGGTGCCCTTCCCGCTCCCGTGAAGATCATTGAAGAGCGCACCGTAGGACCCACCCTGGGGGCGGATTCCATTCAAAAGGGTCTTATCTCCATGGTGGTGGGCGGAGGGCTTGTGCTGCTCTTTATGGCCATCTACTACAAAGGGGCGGGTATCATTGCCGATGTCGCCCTGGTGCTGAACATTCTCTTCATCGGCGCGGCCCTTGCCGCCTTTGGAGCCACCCTCACCCTGCCGGGTATCGCAGGCATGGTACTGACCCTGGGTATGGCCGTGGACGCCAATGTGCTCATCTTTGAACGCATACGAGAGGAGCTGCGCCTGGGACGTTCTCCCATGGCCGCCATCCACGCGGGTTTTGACCGGGCAACCCTCACCATTCTGGACGCCAACGTCACCACCCTCATCGCAGCTCTGGTCCTCTTCCAGTTCGGTACAGGACCGGTCAAGGGTTTTGCCGTCACCCTCTGCCTTGGGGTGATTTCCAGCATGTTCACAGCCCTTGTCATGGTGCGCCTGATCTTTGACGCCCTCTATGCCCGCAAAACCACGGTGACCCAACTCAGCATCTAACAAGGAGATGGCTTTCCATGCAGCTCATCAAACCCGAGACCAATTTTGATTTTATCGGCAAGCGGAAGGCCGCCTTCATTCTTTCCGCAGCCATGATCCTTTTCAGCCTTTTTTCCCTTATCCTTCACAAGGGACCGAGGTATGGCGTTGACTTCGCCGGAGGCAGCCAGATCCTGGTTTCCTTCCAGCAGCCCGTGGACGTGGGTCAGGTAAAAAGTGCCCTCCACCGTATGGGGCTTGACAATACGAGTATTCAGGAATCCCGGGAAGGTCAGACTCACCTGCTTCAGATCCGGACCATCCAGACCTTTGACGCCGAATCCGGCATTCTCGCAGCTCTTCCCAAGGGCCTTCAGGAAACAACGGGTCTGGCTGCGGAAATCCTGAGCGTGGACATGGTCGGCCCTCAGGTCAGCAAGGATCTGCGGTCCCAGGCCCTCTACGCTCTCTTCTACGCGCTTCTTTTCATCATGGTCTATATTTCCGGTCGTTTTGAAATGAAGTGGATACTCAGCGGCGCTGTGGCGGGCGTGTTCATCGGCGTGGTTTATCTTTTTCCCCAGATCATGGAAAACCTGTTTAAGATCACCCTGCCCGTTCCCATGCTCATCCTTGCGGCCCTGATCTTAAGCCTTGCGGTCTTCTGGAAACTGAAGCTTGCCTACGCCATGGGAGCTGCCATTGCTCTGATCCACGATGTCATCATCACAGTCGGTCTCTTTTCCGTACTGGACATCGAATTCAACCTGCCCATCATTGCGGCCATCCTCACCATCATCGGCTATTCCCTCAACGACACCATCATTATCTTTGACCGGGTCCGGGAGAACCTTCCCGGCCGAGGCAAAAAGAGCTTTGCGGCCATTCTCAACCAAAGCATCAATGAAACCTTAAGCCGGACCCTGCTCACCTCAGGCACCACCCTCATTGTCCTCGTCACCCTTTTCCTTCTGGGCGGCGGCATTATCCATGATTTTTCAAGGGCGCTGCTCGTTGGCGTCGTTGTCGGCACCTACTCCTCCATTTTTGTTGCCTGCCCTATACTCTTGCTCTGGCAGAAAAAGCAGGCGACCTGACGCCCATGCACCCGGTCAAGGGGTCTTGGCCCTGCGACCGGGTGTTTTCTCAGGAGGTCTTTCATGTCTATGCAGCCAGGCCTACGGGGTATGCGCATTCTGACGGGATTTCTTTTTCTCGCGGGCTTGCTCTGCGCCTGCGCGTCCCACCAGCCGGACGCCGAATCCATCCGCATCACCACCATGGAAAAGCAGATTGCCCGAAACGAGGAGGTTCTGGCCGATCTTTCCCACAGGCTTTCTGTGATGCAGTTCATGGTGGACAGCCATGAACGCATGCTCCGGACCAGCGCCAGCCCAGCATCCCCCGGAACACCGGAAAAACCTCTCAGCGCGCCCCAGACAATCCAGACACCTCAGACCTCACAGGTCTCCCCCCAGGATCCCGGCAAGCTTTATGAGCTGGCCTTCGCCACCCTCCAGAACCGTGAATACGAAAAGGCCGCAACCCTGTTCCGCCAGCTTGCGGACACCTATCCCGAACATACCCTTGCGGACAATGCCCTTTACTGGCTTGGGGAATGCCACTATGCACGCAAGGATTATCGCGCGGCCATCCAGGCCTTTGAAGAGGTACTGAACCGCTATCCCAAGGGCGGCAAGGTTCCGGACGCCCTTCTCAAAAACGCCTTTTCCCGCATCAGCATCGGCGACAAGGAAGGCGGAAGAACGGTCCTGCGCCAGCTGATCCGGGACTATCCCTTCACCGACGCCGCAGCCAAGGCCGAAGCCCGGCTGAAAACCCTCTTCTGATGACGATCGCAGCTTTTTCCCAGAATCCCGCCATCCTTACCTGGCTGAAGCTGCAATCCGTTCCCGGACTCGGTCCCTTACGCTTTTCCAGGCTCATGGCCGCCTTCGGTGGCGCAGATAGGGCTCTCAACACACCCGCATCCGGGCTTGCCCGTATTTCCGGCATTTCTCCCCGCCTTGCGGAAGCCATTCAGAGCGCAGCCCGTCTGCCGGATGCCCCCTTTCTCGAAGAAATCCGCCAGGCCCGGCAGGCGGGCGTCCGTATCCTCGGCCTGGGGATGGAAGGCTATCCTGAGCTTCTGGCCCGCATTCCCGATCCGCCCCCCGTGCTTTACGTCCGGGGAACCCTTATTCCCGACGCCATAGCCGTAGCTATCATCGGATCGCGAAATGCCACCGTCTATGGCAAGGAGAATGCCTTTTCCATCGCATCCGACCTGGCAAAATCCGGTGTGCTGGTGGTCAGCGGCCTTGCGCGGGGCATTGATGCCGCAGCCCATGAAGGAGCCCTGGCCGCAGGCGGGATGACCCTCGCCGTGCTGGGATCCGGCCTCCATCACATCTATCCGACCCAGAACCGGGAGCTGGCCCGCCGCATTGAGACCGCAGGCGCACTGGTCACGCCCTTTTCCATGAACACCCCACCGGATGGCCCCAATTTTCCGGCACGCAACCGTATCATTTCAGGTCTTTGTCTGGGAACAGCCGTCATTGAGGCCGCAGAACGCAGCGGCTCCCTCATCACCGCAAGGCTTGCGGGCGAACAGGGCCGGGAAGTGTTCGCCCTTCCCGGAAACGTCCGTTCCATGAAGAGTTCGGGTACCCACCGCCTGCTCCGGGAAGGGGCCTGCCTGGTGGAAAAAGCCGAAGATATTCTGAATGAATTAGGAATTTTAAAACAAAAACGCGCTTCAGAATCCCGAAGCCCCGCACAAAATTCTCTTGCCTTGACAGAATCAACCGTGTTTAAAGCTCTGGAAGCCTATCCCATTCATATTGATGAATTGACGCGCAGGACCGGGATGGCAGCGGGCCCCCTGTCCGCCACACTTTTTGCCCTTGAACTCCAGGGAAGGATTGTGCAGTATCCTGGAAAATATTTCGCAACATCATGAAGGATGCACCGTGAGTAAACCTCTTGTCATTGTCGAATCGCCCACCAAAGTAAGAACCCTCAAAAAATATATCGGAGACCGGTATAATGTCACGGCCACCTCCGGCCATATCCGCGACCTCCCCCCCAGGGAGATGGGCATAGACATTGAAAACGGTTTTACTCCCCAGTACCAGACCATCAAGGGCAAGCAGAACATCATCAAGTCCCTCAAAGCGGCTGCGGAAAATGCAAGCGACATCTATCTGGCCCCTGACCCGGACCGCGAAGGCGAAGCCATTGCCTTTCATACGGCGGAAGTACTCAAGAAAAAGGGCCGCCGCTTCCACCGCGTACTCTTCCATGAGCTGACCCAGAACGGTATTGAGGAAGCCCTGAAAAACCCAAAGGAACTCAATGCCCACCGCTACGACGCCCAGCAGGCGCGCCGCATCCTCGACCGTCTCGTGGGCTACCAGATCTCTCCCCTTCTCTGGAAAAAGGTGCAGGGTGGACTTTCCGCAGGCCGGGTGCAGTCGGTCGCCGTGCGCATCATCTGTGACCGGGAACGCCAAATTCAGGCATTTGAGCCCCAGGAATACTGGAGCATCACGGCAGAACTCCTTTCCGGTGAAAGCCCGGCCTCCTTTGAGGCCAAACTCAGCCGAAAGGGGGAGGAAAAACTTGAGATCCCCGATGAGAAAACCTCCGAGGCCATCCTGAAGGACCTGGAGGGAGCCTCCTATACCGTGGAAAAGGTGGTCAAAAAAACCACCAAAAGAAATCCCCAGCCGCCCTTCACCACCTCCAAGCTCCAGCAGGAAGCCATCCGTAAGCTGCGTTTTTCCGCACAAAAAACCATGATTGTGGCCCAGCAGCTTTATGAAGGCCTGGACCTTGGGCCAGGCGAGCCCGTGGGTCTCATCACCTATATGCGTACGGACTCCACCCGCATTGCCGCAGAAGCGGCCAACGAGGCCCTTGATCATATCCGCGCCCATTTCGGCCAGGATTTTGCCGCACCGTCTCCCAGGGCTTTCCAGAATCGCAACAAGGCCCAGGACGCCCATGAAGCCATCCGTCCCACCTCCGTTGCCCACACACCGGAAATGGTCCGCCGTTTTCTCGATAAAGACCAGTTTGCCCTGTATGAACTGATCTGGAAACGTTTTGTGGCCTCCCAGATGAGTGAAGCCCGCATCAACCAGGTGAATGTGACCATCCGGGCCGGAAGCTACGGTTTTTCCGTATCCGGTTCCACCATCGCCTTTCCCGGTTTCATGCACCTTTATATTGCTGCGGATGACAGCGGCCAGAAGGAAGAAAAAAAGCAGATTCTCCCGGATCTCAAAGAAGGAGAAGTTCTCGACTGTAAAGGGCTTACCCCCAGACAGCACTTTACCCAGCCGCCGCCCCGTTTTTCCGAAGCCTCCCTTGTGAAAGAGCTTGAGGAAAACGGCATCGGACGGCCCAGCACCTATGCCACCATTCTCTCCACCATCCGCAACAAGGGGTATGTGGAAATGGTGAACCGCTACTTTCGCCCCAGTGAACTGGGCTTTATTGTGAATGATCTGCTGGTGGACAATTTTCCCGATATTCTGGATGTGGAGTTCACGGCAAAGCTTGAAAATGACCTCGACCGCATTGAAACATCGGAAGTGGCGGCCCTGAGAATTCTTGAAACCTTTTACACGCCTTTCCATGAAAAACTGGAATCCGCCAAAAGCCAGATGCAGAGCATCAAGGGGGTCGGCATTCCCACTGACCTCACCTGCCCTGAGTGCCAGAAAGGAAAACTCCACGTCAAGGTGGGAAAAAACGGCCCTTTCATCGCATGCAGCGCCTATCCGGAGTGTCACTTTTCCAGAAACTACGAGCGGGATGAAAAGGGCCAGGTACGGCTGGTGGAGCAGCCGGAGCTGGACCTGGCCGAAAACCAGGTCTGCGACAAATGCCAGCGGCCCATGGTGGTGAAGCAGGGACGCTTCGGTACCTTTCTTGCCTGCAGCGGTTACCCGGAATGCAAAAACACCAGCAGCGTGAACGCCGCCGCCCCTTCCGGCGCGAGCGGCACAGGTGTCGCCTGCCCCCAGGAAGGATGCACCGGAGAACTGGTGGAGAGAAAATCCCGCAGGGGCAAGGTCTTTTACGGGTGCAACCGCTATCCGGACTGCAATTACGCCCTCTGGGACAAACCTGTGCCCGAAGCCTGCCCGGAATGCGGACATCCCTTTCTTGTGGAAAAAACCAGCAAAAAACTGGGGGGGCACCTCAAATGCCCGGCCGAAGGCTGCGGATTCACCCGTATTCTTGCGGACAACCAAGGGGAAAAGGGTTGATCCTGCTTTCCCCCCCTTGCCCCGGTCTCACCCCGAAAAACGCAGAATCTCTGGGGAATGGAAGATCGGAGCAAGGGAGTCCTTCCTCATTTAAGCCCCAAGGTCATAAATCATAAAAAGGATGCAAAGGCTGCTTCCTGCATGGTAAGTCTTTAGGAAAATTTTCCTTAACCCGTAAGTCCCCCAGGGAGGCACCCATGAAAGTGGTTTTTGACCCCGCCTTTTATGAAGTCTATTCCCGTGATCCTGCAGCGGAACCAGGACGCATCCAGGCCATTGTCCAGGAAATTGAAGATCTTGCCGTCTTCATTGCACCGGAACCCGCCACAGAGGAAGAACTGCTCCGCGCCCACACACCCGAACTTCTGCAGGAGGTTCGCGCCGAAGGCGTCTTTGAAATCGCAGCCCTGGCCGCAGGGGCTGCCATCCTCTCCGCCCGGATGAGCTTCACGGAACCCGTATTCGGTCTCATCCGCCCACCTGGACACCATGCCTCCAGAGACAGCTTCTGGGGATTCTGCTATTTTTCCAACATGGCCGTGGCCCTCCTTGCCATGAAGGCGGAAGGTCGTATCGAAACCGCCCATGTATTGGACTTTGACCTGCACTTTGGCGATGGCACCACCAACATCCTCGGCCCCCTGCCCTGGGTCAGCCTTCACAATCCCATGTCAAGAAACCGCAAGGATTACATGGAAGATGTGTCTTCACGGCTTGCCTCCCTGGAAACGAACCTCATCGGCATCTCCGCAGGCTTTGACCATCATAAAGACGACTGGGGCGGGCTTCTCACAACGGATGATTATTTTCTCATGGGAAAATGGGCCAGGGAGGCTTCCAGGCGCTGCAACGCCGGTCTTTTCGCCCTGCTAGAAGGCGGCTACAATCACAGGGTTCTGGGAAAAAACGCCAGGGCGCTCATGGAAGGCATGGGATAGAAAACCCAGCCTGGGGGAATCAGGTCCTGAAACGCCTGATTCCCCGCACACCCGTCACCCATCAGGAAAAATTTTCCATGGCCGATTTCCTTGCCCTGCAAATGGAGCCCAGCACCTTCTGTACCCTCCAATGCCCCACCTGCCCGCGCACCACCTTTGCGGGGGTCTGGAGAAATACCCATTTTCCCATGGAAAAACTTGCGCGCGTCCTTCCCCTCGCAGCCCGATCCGAGCTTGTGCTCCTCCAGGGCTGGGGAGAGCCCCTCTGTCATCCCCAGATTCATGAAATCATCCGCAGAATCCAGGAAACGGGCACCCGATGCACCCTCACCACCAATGGCTGCCTTCTCGATGAAACACGGGGAAGGGCCATCCTGGAAGCAGGGCTTTCCCATCTCACCGTTTCCGTAAGCGGTGCAAGGCCTGAAACCCACGGGCAGCTCCGCCCGCCTTCGGATCTTTACGCCCTGATGGAACGCATCCGCCGTTTCCGCGCCCTCTCCCTGACTCTGCAGAAACCTATCCGACTCACCCTGAGTTTTCTCCAGCAGGACACCAACCTCCACGAACTTCCTGAAGTCATCTCCCTCGCCCGCCGCTATGATCTCGACGATTGTCTGGCCATCAATGCCTCCTACCTGCCAACCCCGGACCATGAAAAGCAGTGCCCCACCCCCGGCATACGGGCGCGGTGGGCGTCTCTGCGCGCACTCTGGACCTCCATCACCCGGAGCATGGCCTACACCCCGGCTTCCGTGCAGCCCGAAGAAAAACCAGTCTGCGCCAATGCCCCCTTACGCTGCTTCACCATTGGTGCCGATGGCTCCTTAAGCCCCTGCATCTTTCTCCAGCTTCCGCTGAAAAACCCAAGCCCTCCCCATCCGCCCACGGCAGTGATGGGCAATCTTTTTGAAGAGGATTTTGATACCCTCTGGCAGGGCAGACCGTGGCGGGATTTCCGCACCGCCTTTCAGATTCGTCAGGATTTTTACGAAGAGGTGTATGCGGGCATCGACAATTGCAGCGAAGGCAGGCGCAGACTCATGGAAGCACCGGGGATGCTTGCGACTTTTTTTTCTGAACATCCCCCACCCTCCCCCTGCCAGGCCTGCGCCAAGATGCGGGGACTTTAAAAAGATTTCCCTTCTCCCTGCCTGTGAAACCCCATTTGCAGATATTCACCTCCGCCTTGACATCTGCCTGGGTTTGGGATTTAAGAACGAAGATTTTCCGTTCTTACATCCAAGATTTCCTCCACCCCCAGAGCGCACCCGGATTTTTTCCCGGCAGATGCTGGAGATCCCATGGCACACCTCCCATTACACCCTTTTTTTAAGAATCCACGTCAGCGCATCGCAGGCCTCTTTCTCATCCTCATCGCAGGCCTTGGCCTTGCGGCCTGCGAGTCCTCGGTTTCCCTGCCAGCTCCGGACGCCCTTTCCGGCTATGTGGTCGGCGATGCCCCCCTACGTCAGGCCCTGGTGCAGGTTTATGACGCTGAAAACACCTTGCTGGCTTCTGCGGAAACGGACGGAACAGGCTTCTACCACTTCGCCGTTCCCCAACGCAGCCGGTACAGGGTTGTGGCCAAAGGGGCCTTCGACGGAAAGGATCTCAGCGCCCTGTGCAAAGAACGGGAAGATTGTGACCTCACGCCTCTCACCACCCTCACAGCCCATCTGGTGGAAAAGGAGGACTACCCCCTGCAACAAGCAAAAACCCAGGCCAAACGCAGGCTTTATCTCTGCACCTCCTGCGAGGATCCCTTCTCCGCCTGGGCCAAAGAGCTTGCGGGCTTTGACGCTGAACAAAGGGATCCCATTCTTCTGGCCCACCTTCGCGGGGAAATCCGGGAATCGGGGGATTTCGAGGCCTGGATCCTTGAAATGGCTTCCCAGATTCCCAAAGCCTATGACCTGCGACTGGAAGGCAAGGCGTTCCTCACCTCAGAACGGGTTCCCCTCACCCAGGCCGAAGTGCGCTTCATCACAGAAGACCAGGTTTATACCACCACAACCGATGCCTCAGGCCTGTGGACCAGTCCGGAAGAGTTCCGGATCTTCGGCCCCTTCCGCATGGAGGTCTCCGGCGGCTTTTCGGGAAACACCCCCTTTACAGGACGGCTCTCCGCCCATCTTCCTTTCAGGGATCAGGGACGCACGGAAGAGGAAAGCCTGACCCTGATGGCTTCCGTGCAGGTGAACATTCTCAGCTCTTTCATCGACCGCTACATGCGATTTACCGGATCGGACCATACCTCAGCCCTCAGCGTGGTGAAGCGTTATCTCGATATTCCCGAAGATATGGATCTTTTTGGCAGAGGCATCGGCCGCTATTTTTCTCCCTATCTTTTCCTTGAGATCGCCGAAGAGCAGGGCGGCTTTGATTTCACCCTGGATCGCCTGGTTGCGCACATGGATTCCGGAGAGGTCCAGCCCATCTCCGACGCCACCAACGCCAATTATGAAATCCTGGATGTCTCCTTTGGATACAAGGTGTTTGACGGCATTCTCAGCGGCATCGGGTCTGGGGGCGTCAGCTACGCCCTTGGTCTCATTCAGCCCATGCTCTTCAACGCCCTTGGCATTGAAACGGAAAGGGACCGGTTCGAAGGCATCCATACCCGCCTTTCGGATATTTCCGCATCCCTCGATCATCTGGACAACAAGCTGGATACCATCCGGGAGGATATTGAAGACCTGGAAAGCGTTATGAAAGAACAGATTTCCCTGACCCAGGCCCATACCTCCTTTACCAGCATTGAAAGAAACATTGCTGTCATTCACAACGCCTACAATGACCTGAAGGATTTCATCCCCACGGACGGAAGCGGCGTTTCCGAGGATAAGGTCAACACCCTTGTGAACACCCTCCGTCGCCACGATCTGCCGCTGGAACTCCGCCACCTCCATCAGGTGTACTTTGAACCCGTCAACAGTGTGGGAGCCTTTGAGCTTCTCACCCAGGCCCTGGAACAGGGCATTCTCATGGCCGACATGTCGAGAAAGCAGGCGGTACTGGAAAACGCTTACCAACTGCTGGAAACCCGCTTCGTCAACACCATGGCCATTCAGCTCAAGGGTGCCCTCGTTCACGCCAATATCCTGAACTGGGAAGACAAAACGCCCCTCACCACTGACCCCGCCACTCTCCAGGGCACCCGGGCCAAGCAGTTTCTGGACACCGGAGCCGACAGCATCACACGCCGCCTTCAGTATCAGACCGAACTGTTCCTTACCTTTGTGGAGCGCCTGGTGGTGGCCTCCGCAGATACCCGAACCATCGCCCAGCCGCGAAAGGACATGTTTCCCAGCAACACCGGAAAAATCTTCTACACCGCAGACCTCCTTGCCCGCAATTTTCTTCCGGAACATCAGGCTGGTTTTGTCATCCGCGTAATCGGCGATCCTGCCAGTTTTGCCAAATACACCCAGGCTCCAGCCTCCCTGCGCAGCGCAGATTCGGAAGCAACGGAACTTCTGGACCCAACCCTGCTCCGGACCAGCCCCATCCAGTACGCAAAAATCCGGGGAAAAACCATCCGGGAATACCCCGCCCCTCTGCCCAGGGGATATACGGACAGACGCTACATCGGATGGCAGATGGACGCCAAGTACCAATGGCTGTGGAAACCCGTCAGCACCATCCAGGTGGCCAAGATCTACGTGCCCCATGTGGAAGAAAACCTCCACCGCCTGAAAGACAAAAACCTTGTGGTGGTCTATCCCTATACGCCTTCAGATCTCAGCGCTCCTTACACCCGCAAGGATCCCGCCCGAATTCAGTACACAAATCCCAATACCGCAGAAATCACAAACGCAGACAAGGGGCTATTGTACGGACACGCCACCATCATCGCAAGGGAAATACCCCGTTTCCACACAGGTACGGTCTTCTACATAAGAAAAAATCCCGGCTGCCTTCTTTCAAGACAGACGGACTACAATCTCAATGACATGCAGCTCAGCGTGAAGATGAGCGGCGCATGCAGGCGCACCGGCAGCAACTATACCCAGGAACTCAATAACATCGTCACGCCCACAAACCTGAAAATCCTCCTTTCCATGAATCTCATCAACCAGGATACCCAATCAGGAAACCTCCTTTTCCAGGTCAAGGTTCGGGAAGCCTATGAAAACGCCTCCACGGATTCCTATGGCGCTGCCATCAACTGGGGAATGCAGGCCAACAACACCACACTCTTTTCCGACACCTACAGCAAGTCTTTTTTTTACTCCAACCCCGCCAATCAGGACAGGTATACCAACACCACCGCCAAGGAAGGGCGATTCACCTTTTCCGCCAATGAGAACGTTTTGTTACGTTTTTATGCGGACCCTTCCTTCATCCTGACCGCTGCCAGGCTGAATCCCCTTTTTATGGGCCTGAACGATTATTACACCAACAGCAACAAGGCCAATTTTGAAGTCAGCCTCCCCTCTTTCGAAATCCGGCTGAACTGACCCTTCCGAGCATGTCTGGGCAAAAAGGACAAAGGACCGCTTTCAAAAATCCTTTGCCCTTTTTGCCCTTCCCCTCCAGAGTCCTTCCCCCTTCCTTTTTCCCTTGTCCTGCCCCTTTAATGTGATATGCCTACACACAGAAATACAACCCCTGACCCCACAAAACCCCAGGCCGCACGCCTTTTTCAAAGGCCATGAAAGGTTAAAAAACGTCCGCCTTTCTTTTCCAGGGCATGCAGGCCCGCATCCGCCATGACGGCAGATTTCCCTTTTTCAGGAGACCTCCATGAACCAGCTTGAACGCATCTACCGCATCGACGCCCTTCTTCAGACAGGAAAAAGCATTCCCCTTTCCCGCATGGAAGAGGAAACGGAAAAATCTTCCGCCACCCTCAAGCGGGACATCCAGTATATGCGGGATTTTTTCGAGGCCCCCATTCTCTACGACAAAACCACCCAGGGCTATCGCTACAATCCCAAGGCCCAATCCTTTTCCCTGCCCGGATTCTGGCTCAGTCAGACCGAACTTTATGCCCTGCGCCTCCTTCAGGAAGTAACGGACACCGAAGAAAAGGCCGCCATGGCTCCCTTTCTCGTGCCTGTGCGGGAAAAACTGGACAAGGCTTTAAAAAAACTCGGCCACGATCCTGCCCTCATCGCAAAACGCATCCAGGTGATGCCCGTCTACCAGCGCCGCCTGGAAAGGCCGGTTTTTTCCGCCGTATGCCGCGCCCTGCTCCAGGCCCGCGTGCTGGACATCCGTTACCACGCACGGGGAGACAACAGGATGGAAACCCGCCGTATCCACCCCCAAAAGCTCGTGCAGTACCAGATCAACTGGTATCTTGTGGCCTTCTGCGAACTGCGAAACGAGCTACGGACCTTTTCCATGGATCGCATCACGATTATGGGAATGCCGGATCTTTCCGCCCGCATCCTTGAACCCCAGAAAATCCGGGATCATGTGGGCAGTGGTTTCGGAATTTTTGCAGGAAAGGCAGAAAACACCGCCTTTCTGCGATTTTTCCAACCCAACGCCCGATGGGTGAAGGATGAAACCTGGCACAAAAACCAGATCACCCGCTGGGATGGCGACACCCTGCTTTTATCTCTGCCCTACAGCAGCTCCACAGAACTTGTGCGGGAAATTCTGCGCCACGGACCAGGCGTGAAGGTGGAAGCCCCTGAAAGCCTGAAGATGGAGGTGGTGGCAGCCTTAAAAAAAACCTTGGAACATTACGAAGTTAAAGTCCCCTGCGATGAGGCGGCTGAGGCCTGAGGGAAACAGGCATGGAGTCGCAGATAAAAAAGCATAAAAAAACAGCATGATAACAAGAGAGGGGCCAGGGGTGAAGGCTGGCCTTCCCTGGGAAGGCTTGTTTTTCCCTCGAACAGACGCAGGATTTCTCCATGCGGATCCAGCCTTTTTCCTGAGTTAACGGGCATGGCTGAAAAAAGAAAAATCAACAAAAAAATATGGGAGTGCATCATCCTGTGATGCAGTGGGTGTGGTATGAATCACCAAATTATCAAAAAACAACCTGAAAAAGGAGGTTCCATGTTCTACGCGCACTCACACGCTGATCTTCCAAAAGACTCCTGGCAGACTCTGGATGACCACCTGACGGGCGTTGCCCTCATGGCCCGTGAATTTGCGGACAGTTTTAAAGCCGGAGACTGGGGCCATACCTCAGGCATGGGCCATGATCTTGGAAAATATCAGCCGCCTTTTCAGAAAAGACTCGAAGGCTCAAAAGAAGCTGTGGATCACAGCGGCCCCGGAGCCAGATGGATACATGAAACCATCAAAGGATACGGCAAACTCATCGCCTATACCATCCTGGGACACCACGGCGGAATGCCGGACGGTATCTCCGGAACGCACAGGGATCTTGAGGAAAGACTCAAAACCGCCGCAGACATCCGACCTTGTCTGCCCCAAACGCCCCAACTTCCCGCTCTTAAACCCCCCATCCGGATTCAGAATGGATTTCAGGCGGCTTTTTTTACCCGTATGCTTTTTTCCTGCCTCGTAGATGCGGATTTTCTGGACACGGAACGCTTTTTAAATCCGGAAAAATTCCATGCCCGTTCCGGGACACCGCCCCTTAGGGATCTGGAACATGCCCTTACCCGGCACATGCAGGGGTTTCAGGCCAATTCTCCCATCAATGAAAAACGGACTGAAATTCTTAAGGCCTGCCTTGGGGCCACGAATCAGCCTCCGGGACTCTTTTCCCTCACCGTGCCCACGGGAGGCGGGAAGACACTGGCTTCCATGGCCTTTGCCCTGAAACATGCAGGACTGCATCAGCTCAAACGCATCATTTATGTCATCCCATTTACAAGCATCATTGAGCAGAACGCCGACGTGTTCAGGGATGTTCTGGGTGAAAAGGCAATCATTGAGCATCACAGCAATTTTGCACCAGACCCGGAAGAAGAGGATGCCCAGCGTCTGTTGGCCCACAGGCTTGCATCGGAAAACTGGGATGCGCCTGTCATCGTCACCACCAACGTCCAGTTTTTTGAATCCCTCTTTGCCAACAAACCTTCCCGATGCCGTAAGCTCCACAACATTGCAGGCAGTGTGATCATTCTGGATGAGGCCCAGATGCTTCCACCAGCCTACCTTGAACCCTGTCTTGCCGCTTTAAAAGAACTCACGGAAAACTACAGGGCTTCCGTTGTCTTATGTACCGCCACCCAACCTGCCCTGGAAAAAGGCCCCCACTTTGAAAAAGGTCTGAATCCAGAATACATCCGGGAAATTATCCCCGATCCTTTCCATTTCCATGACGCTTTCCGCAGAACAAAACTCACGCTGCTGGGAGATCAGTCCGATCAGAATATGGCCGATGCCATAACAACAACAGAGCAGGCCTTGTGCATTGTGAACACCCGAAAGCGTGCGGCAGACATCTTTTCCCTCCTTGAAGAAGGGGAAAATCTCTTCCATCTCAGTGCCCGTATGTGTCCGGCACACAGAAAAAAAACCCTTCAGGCCATCCGCCGCTGCCTTCACAACAAAGAAGTCTGTCGGGTTATCGCCACCCAGCTTGTGGAAGCAGGCGTGGATGTTTCCTTTCCCATGGTTTTCCGGGAAATGGCAGGGCTGGATTCCATCTGTCAGGCAGCAGGGCGCTGCAACAGAAACGGAGAAATGGAGGGCCTCGGGCAGGTTCAGGTTTTTCGGCCCCAGGATGGGAAAAGCCCAAAAATGTTCCGGAGAAACATTGCCGCAGCAGAGTCCGCACTGCGTCAGTTTGCAGACGATCCGTTTTCACCCCAGGCCATGCACCATTATTTTAAGGAAGCCTACTGGCTTTCCCCGACTCTGGATGAAAAAGACATCATGCCTTCTTTTGAAGAAGGTCGAAAAAGTTTACTTTTTCCCTTTCGTACAGTAGCAGAAAAATTCCGCCTCATTGAAAACGTCATGCAGCCTGTTCTTGTTCCATGGGACGAATATGCCCAGAAACTCATTGAGGATCTGACATGGCATCCTCACCCTTCGGCCCTTTTACGCAAGCTTCAGGCCTATACCGTTCAGGTTTATCCCCATGAATTTCGCCAACTTGGTGAGAAAGGGGGAATCATGATGATCAACGGTACCTATCCGGCCCTGACGGGCCTTGATCCCTGGTACTCAAAAGACCTGGGACTTGAGATCACCGAAGCAGATCACAATTTATTCATTATTTGATGGATATACCTATTGACGTAAAAATTCTTGAAGCTTAGTCTGAAAAAACGGTGGGGATGTGGATTGAAATATATTGGTAAGTTTCTAAAAGACAAGTCGTCTCCACCGTTTTTTCCAAATCTTGACAGGGTTGGATTTGTGTTTATTATTCTGAGCGCAACTAATATTCATATTAGTTAGATTCTAAATAAAAACCATTTTAAAAGGAGCCAAAATGATAATAACAAAAGAACTGACGGTACAGGCACGAATAGTCACAAAGACTGAAACCGATGAAGAAGAACAATCTATCCGTTTATACAAACGGACAAAAACCATCATTCCAAATAATCCAGATATATCTCAGCAAAAAAAAATGCCTATATTGTCTTATAAAATATTTTAAAAAATATCCCGATACTGAGTCTTCAAATAACGCTGACTCAGTATCAATACAAACGGCATACTATTAAATAAAAACAATACGAATAGACAAAACATCCAAACCATAACTTATATTTCAACCCAACAAAAAAACATCAATTTTTTACACATTTTTTAAGATATATCAAAATACCATATGACAAGAACCAACAATAACTTTAAACTGCAAAATAAGACAATAATTTTAAATAACGTATATAGACTTTCAACTAACCACAAAAGGAGGCCCCATGTCCTATGGCTGTCGCATACGGGTGCAAGGGGATTACGGATGTTTCACACGTCCGGAGATGAAGGCAGAAAGGGTGAGCTATGATGCCATTACCCCTTCTGCTGCCCGCGGAATTCTGGAAGCTGTTTATTGGAAACCTTCCATACGCTGGGAAATTGACCGGATTCATGTTCTGAATCCCATCCGTTTTGACAACATCCGGAGAAATGAAGTTAGCGCAAAGATTCCCACAGGCACGGCAAAAAAAGCCATGAAGGATGGCAGCCCCCTCTTCATGGCCGCCGAAGAAAACCGTCAGCAGAGAGCCGCCCTGGTTTTAAGGAATGTGGACTATATCATTGAAGCCCATTTTGAATTTACCGGCAAAGAAGATGTCAACCCCGGCAAACACGCCGATATTTTCAGAAGACGACTGGAAAAGGGCCAGCATTTTCACCAGCCCTATCTGGGGTGCCGGGAATTCCCCGCACGGGTTCTTCCGGCAGAGGAAATCCTGCCCTCCTTTTTTTCCAAGGAGCCGGAAAGGGATCTGGGCTGGATGCTGCACGACATCGACTATCCCGACGGCATGACCCCACGATTTTTCCGGGCAGTCATGAAGCAGGGCATCATCCATGTACCGCCATGGCAATCTGCGGAGGTGCGTTCATGATCCTGCAATCCTTAACGTCTTTTTACGACAGGATGGTGCAAGAGCCAGAATCTGACATCCCACTTCCAGGATTTTCAAATCAGGGCATCCATTTTTGTCTTACCCTTTCAAAGGAAGGACAACTGACTGGAGACCCTATTGATCTTCGTGTCGATGGAAAACCAAGGCAGCTGATTGTTCCCCAAGCAGTCAAACGATCTTCCGGAGTAGCTGCCAATTTCTGCTGGGACAACACAACCTACGTGCTGGGTGCCGATGAAAAAAATAAACCGGAACAGGCCAAAGCCCGCTTTGAGGCCTTCAAAACTCTTTTCCACCTGGTCACCGATAAAAATGAAGATACAGGAGTTAAGGCGCTAAGCCTCTTCCTGGAGACCTGGAATCCAGAAGCAGCGAACTCTTTGCGGTTCTGGGATGAAATGACCGGTTCCAACCTTGTATTCCGCTTGGAAGGAGATAACCTCTTTCTTCACCAACGCCCCGCCATCATTAAAGCATGGAAAAAGTATCTGGAACAGGATAACGATACAAAATCAGGGCATTGTCTCGTGTCTGGGGAAATAGAACCCATCAGCCGCCTACATCCAGCTATCAAAGGAATCCCAGGAGCGCAGACATCCGGTGCCGCCTTGGTGTCCTTTAATCTCCCCTCCTTCACCTCTTTTGGAAAAGAACAAAATCTCAATGCGCCCATAGGGAACACAGCGACCTTCGCCTACACCACAGCCCTTAATTACCTGCTGGATCGCAGCAACCGGAGAAAGATTCAGATCGGTGATGCCACCACCATCTTCTGGGCCGAAAAGACCTCACCCGTTGAAGACCTCTTTTCTTTTATGGTCGATCCTGACCTCATCCATGACGAAGGCTATCAAAGCCAGAGTACGGAACAGGACAAAAAAGAGCTGGAACAAAAACTCCATGCAGTTCTCAAAGCTACGGCCTCAGGCCACCGCCCCAAAGAGCTGGATCAGGAAGACAATCTCTTTTTCATCCTGGGGCTTTCCCCCAACGCAGCCCGCATTTCCGTCCGTTTTTTCCATGTCGCCACTGTCCGGCAGCTTACGGATACCATCGGTCTCCATTACAGACAGATGGAAATTGTCAAACAATACGACAATGAACCAGACTTCATATCACCGAGAAGAATCCTGAAGGCTCTGGCCGTCAGGGAAGATACCAAAAATCTTTCCCCCATTCTTTCCGGCCAGCTCATGCAGGCCATTTTCACAGGCAACTCCTATCCTCGCTCCCTCCTTGCCGCAGTCATGGGACGTATCCGTTCGGAAGGTAAAATCGGCCGCATACGTTCAGGTCTGATCAAGGCCATCCTTATGCGCAACCAAAAAATGGAGATTCCCATCATGCTTGATCCGGAGAACACACAGACAGGGTATGTTCTGGGCAGACTCTTTGCCATTCTGGAAAAACTTCAGGAAGAGGCCGTACCCGGTACCAACGCCACTATCCGGGATAAATTTTTCAGCTCTGCATCCGCCACCCCCCAGAGAACCTTCCATGTGCTGCTGAAAAACGCCCAGAACCACCTCTCAAAACTACGGAAAGATCCTTCAAGCACAGGTCTTTCCATCACAAGGGATAAAATGATCACAGACATTGTGGCCATGCTGGATACCTACCCCGCCATTCTCTCCATTGAAGATCAAGGGCTTTTTACCCTTGGCTACTACCACCAGAAAAAAGCGTTTTTTACTAAAAAATCAACCCCTGAAACCGTGGAGGCATAAAATGACCGCTCTTCAGAACCGCTATGAATTCGTTCTTTTCTTTGACGTGGAAAACGGCAATCCCAATGGCGATCCCGATGCAGGCAACATGCCCCGCATTGATCCGGAAACCGGCTTTGGCCTTGTAACGGATGTCTGTCTGAAAAGAAAAATCCGGAATTTCATTGAGCTTGCAACTCCGGATATTGAGAAGGAAGAAGGAAAGGCCTATCACATCTATGTGACGGAAAAGGCCGTTCTGAACCGCAATCACTTGCAGGGCTATGAAGCCCTGAAGCTCAAACCTGAACCCAAGAAACTGCCAAAAAAAGAAGAAGATGCCCGCAACCTCACCCGCTGGATGTGCAACAACTTCTATGACATTCGGGCCTTTGGAGCCGTAATGACAACAGACGTCAACTGTGGTCAGGTTCGCGGGCCTGTACAGCTGGGTTTTGCCAGAAGTGTGGAACCCATCATGCCCCAGGAAATCAGCATCACCCGCATGGCCGTCACCAATGAAAAGGATCTGGAAAAGGAAAGAACCATGGGACGCAAATACATTGTGCCCTATGCCCTCTACCGTGTTGAAGGATTCGTTTCTCCCCATCTGGCTTCTGATGAAACCAAAGGGACAGGATTTTCTGAAAAGGATCTGGATCTTCTCTGGCAATCCCTCTGCCAGATGTTCGACCACGACCGCTCCGCAGCACGGGGAAAAATGGCAGCCCGCAAGCTTGTGGTGTTTCGTCATGCTTCCAAGCTTGGCAATGCCCCTGCCCACAGCCTCTTTGACCGCATTACCGTCAATCGTTCAGACGCATCCGGCCCGGCCCGTTCCTTTTCCCAGTACGCTATTGAGATCGATCAGGAAAATCTCCCGGAAGGCATCCAGATAGAGGAGAAACTGTAACATGCTTGAAGCCGATTTTCTTCCCGTCTCCGGTATGCAGCACATGATCTATTGTCCCCGCCAGTGCGGGCTTATCCATGTGGATCGGGAATGGGAGGAAAATCGCTTCACCGCCGAAGGCCGTGTACTGCATGAGCGGGTAGATGAAGGCGGAGAACAGGAAAAATCCGGGGTACGCCTCTGCTACGCCATGCCGTTGAAAAGCCTTACCCTCGGTCTTTTTGGCGTGGCGGATTGCGTGGAATTTCACAAGATAGGAAAAGGAATCTGGCAGCCTGTACCTGTGGAATACAAACGTGGAAAACCCAAGCTGATTGAGGCGGATCGGGTGCAGCTCTGCGCCCAGGCCATCTGTCTGGAAGAAATGCTGCATACAGACATACCGGAAGGGTTTCTTTTCTACGCAAGTCCGAGAAGGCGGGAAACCGTTCCTTTTGATGCTTCCCTGAGGGAGCTTACCCGTCAGACGGCCATGGAATACCATGCCATGATGGAAAGCGGCGTACTGCCAAAGGCCAGGTACCGGAAAGACCGCTGTGACCGCTGCTCCCTTTTTGACATCTGTCAGCCCAAAGCCAAATCTGCAAAACTCTGGCTGCAAAAACGGCTTTCCGAGGATCTCATATGAAACCTCTGCAAAACATCCTTTATATCACCAAACCGGGGGCCTACCTTTCCAAGGAAAGGGAAACCATCCATATCCGGCTGGAAGAAGGGCCGGACGTGAAAATTCCCATACACGGAATTTCCGGCATTGTGTGCTTTGGTACAGTGGGCATGAGTCCCTGGCTGATGGGTTTCTGTGCGGAGCGCAATGTGGCAGTAACCTTTCTCACAGATACGGGCCGTTTTCTTGCCAGGGTGCATGGCCCCCTGCATGGCAATGTGCTGCTGCGTCGGGCACAGTACCGTACTGCGGATGTGGCGGATCAATCCGGAACCCTTGCTGCGGCCTTTGTGACAGGCAAGCTCTACAACTGCCGTCAGGCGCTCCTGCGGTGCATCCGGGATCATGGGGAAACCCCTGCCCTCCGTGAAACGGAAAAACTTCTTTCCGGCCGCATACGCACCCTGACTTCCGTAAAGGAGTGTGATACGGCCCGTGGTGTGGAAGGTGACGCTGCCCGAGCCTATTTCTCCGCCTTCCCGGATCTGATCCGGAAAAATGACCCGGCCTTTGCTTTTTCAGGCAGAAACCGCAGACCACCCAAAGATGCCGTCAACGCTCTCCTTTCCCTCTTCTACACCCTGCTTGTCCATGATGTGAGGAGTGCGCTGGAAACCGTGGGGCTGGATGCCGCCGTAGGCTTTCTTCATAAAGACAGGCCCGGTCGGCCCAGTCTCGCTCTGGACATGATGGAGGAACTTCGTCCTGTTTTCTGTGATCGTCTGGCCGTTTCCCTGATCAACCGGGAACAGGTCAGGGCCTCCGATTTTCTGACAAATCCTGACAGTGGAGCCGTTACTCTGGAAGAGGAAGCCAGAAAACGGGTGCTGGCCGCGTGGCAGAAGATGAAGCAGGAAACCCTGACCCACCCCTTTACAGAAGAAGCCATCCCCAAAGGACTTGTTCCCTTCATTCAGGCAAGGCTGCTAGCCCGGCACCTGCGGGGGGATCTGGATGGCTATCCTCCCTTTCTCTGGAGGTGACCCCATGATGGTGCTGGTAAGCTACGATGTGAAAACCGGAGATGCCGCTGGCAGAAGACGTCTCCGTCGTGTGGCAAAAACCCTTGAAGATTACGGGCAGCGTGTCCAGTATTCCGTGTTCGAGTGCTCCGTCGATCCAACCCTCTGGGTAAAACTGAAAAATCTGCTGCTGAAAGAAATCGAACCGATAGAAGACAGTCTGCGCTTTTACTACATGGGAAAGAACTGGAAACCCAAGGTGGAGCATGTTGGAGCCAAGCCCAGTCTGGATATGAATGGACCTCTGATTTTCTGAGGTTTGCGAGAGGGTAGCGGTCTAAAGTTCTTGCCTCAAAAAAAGCTGTACTTCTGGAGACTTAGGGCGGATATTTGAAAGAGGTTCGCGTTACAAAATAAGGCTATAAAAACAGGGAAAAATAGAAAATCAAGCCGTTTGGACTGCGCTTTTAAACTGTTGGGAAAGGAGGTTCGCGGACAAATTACCTGAACTTCTTGTTTTAATTTAGGTTTATAGTATTACAGCCGCCCCTCACACAGGGGCGTGGATTGAAACAAAATATAGAAGACAAGTATTGACAGGAGCCGTTGCCGCCCCTCACACAGGGGCGTGGATTGAAACTCAAACCTGTATCTGCGGCACCATCAAGAAAAAGGCCGCCCCTCACACAGGGGCGTGGATTGAAACCGGTGCGGCCCCTGCTGCTGGCCGTGCAAGTGTAGCCGCCCCTCACACAGGGGCGTGGATTGAAACAGGTTCTACACCATATGCAAAGCGGACAGAAAATGCCGCCCCTCACACAGGGGCGTGGATTGAAACAGGAATATTCGTGGGGAAAATCAGCAACATCAGGCCGCCCCTCACACAGGGGCGTGGATTGAAACTCTCGTGGAAAAAAACCCGGCATTAGCAGATAGGCCGCCCCTCACACAGGGGCGTGGATTGAAACAGACGAAGACTTTTATAAAACGTGTATTGCTAATGCCGCCCCTCACACAGGGGCGTGGATTGAAACCGTAAAAACAAGTCATTTACACTGATGAGGTTCCGCCGCCCCTCACACAGGGGCGTGGATTGAAACACCTGATACTGGGGTGATACTGGGGTGACCTTCGCCGCCCCTCACACAGGGGCGTGGATTGAAACTTTTAACATCTTTTTCCTTTCACCTACATAAAGGGCCGCCCCTCACACAGGGGCGTGGATTGAAACGCCCGTGCCGCCGCAGACATAAAGAGGTTTTTCGCCGCCCCTCACACAGGGGCGTGGATTGAAACACCTGATACTGGGGTGATACTGGGGTGACCTTCGCCGCCCCTCACACAGGGGCGTGGATTGAAACTTGCCAGAAGCAAATCTACGGCCTACAAACGTCTGCCGCCCCTCACACAGGGGCGTGGATTGAAACACAAAAGAAATATCCTGTGAACTCTACTCATACGCCGCCCCTCACACAGGGGCGTGGATTGAAACCGGGATTCCTCTAGGGAAAAATCCCTTCAAAAAAGCCGCCCCTCACACAGGGGCGTGGATTGAAACCATTTTGCTTCTTGTGCCTGAGGCTATGGCATGCCGCCCCTCACACAGGGGCGTGGATTGAAACTCCCATGATTTTAAGGAAACGGACGGTCAGCAGATGCCGCCCCTCACACAGGGGCGTGGATTGAAACTCGCGTGCGGACGCGTAAGGTTCCAACATTATCGCCGCCCCTCACACAGGGGCGTGGATTGAAACCCGGAACAGTGGTGGGCAGGGTCAGGGTGGCGGGCGCCGCCCCTCACACAGGGGCGTGGATTGAAACAAAGGCGTGAGCAGCAGGGGGCAGACGGGAACAAGCCGCCCCTCACACAGGGGCGTGGATTGAAACTCGATAATATTTTGGATGAGAGAACAAAGGCGGGCCGCCCCTCACACAGGGGCGTGGATTGAAACTCGATAATATTTTGGATGAGAGAACAAAGGCGGGCCGCCCCTCACACAGGGGCGTGGATTGAAACCGTAGTAGTCGCAGATTCCCTGGCCCGGATATACGCCGCCCCTCACACAGGGGCGTGGATTGAAACACGGAATAGCGCTCCAGAAGTCGCTGCATAAATGCCGCCCCTCACACAGGGGCGTGGATTGAAACCGTATGTGTATAAGTCTGCATGGTCTTGGCGTCGGCCGCCCCTCACACAGGGGCGTGGATTGAAACTCGTACAGCCGGGCAATCGTTGTAACTGAGTATGGCCGCCCCTCACACAGGGGCGTGGATTGAAACTCCCGCTGGCGTATCCGCATCAAATACCCCGAGGCCGCCCCTCACACAGGGGCGTGGATTGAAACAAGCCGAAACGCCCCTTTATTTTGGGGCGTCCTGGCCGCCCCTCACACAGGGGCGTGGATTGAAACAGAGACCTGCTGCAAGTCATCATCCAGCATCTGCGCCGCCCCTCACACAGGGGCGTGGATTGAAACGGAGAGCTCGCAACGGGTGGCCAGAGGCGGCATGTGCCGCCCCTCACACAGGGGCGTGGATTGAAACTCCCGCCCGCCTGGGCCGTCTCATAATGACCGATGCCGCCCCTCACACAGGGGCGTGGATTGAAACTCCAAAAGGACGTCCCCATCCCCGTCGCACTCAGGCCGCCCCTCACACAGGGGCGTGGATTGAAACGGAAAGCCTCCTGCCCCCGCTCCAGAGTGCGGGGCCGCCCCTCACACAGGGGCGTGGATTGAAACCAAGGGCCGCCGAGTCGGAGCACCCGCGCTGTGGGCCGCCCCTCACACAGGGGCGTGGATTGAAACTTTTAACATCTTTTTTCTTTCACCTGCATAAAGGCCGCCCCTCACACAGGGGCGTGGATTGAAACGTCCGCAGTCATGTAGGAGACCCTTTTGTAGCCGCCGCCCCTCACACAGGGGCGTGGATTGAAACGGGCGGAAGCCCTCGACCATGTGGGTGGCATCGGCCGCCCCTCACACAGGGGCGTGGATTGAAACTGCCTGAGGTTATATCATGGGTTTTTCGGCAGCAGGCCGCCCCTCACACAGGGGCGTGGATTGAAACCGAGGTAGCAAAAGACAGGCTGGCCCCCATGTTCCGCCGCCCCTCACACAGGGGCGTGGATTGAAACATGGATCACCTCCTTGAGGTTTTGGAGCCGGTCGTGCCGCCCCTCACACAGGGGCGTGGATTGAAACCTCATGACATAATATATTGGAATAAAATATAGGGCCGCCCCTCACACAGGGGCGTGGATTGAAACAGCCAGCCATGACTGTCGTTCTTCTCGCGTAAGGCCGCCCCTCACACAGGGGCGTGGATTGAAACAGGGGGTAATACAATAACGTGATCCGTGAGGGGGGCCGCCCCTCACACAGGGGCGTGGATTGAAACCGATACGCCTCCGCCATCACCGCCTGTGCCATGGCCGCCCCTCACACAGGGGCGTGGATTGAAACATCACAGCGGTCAGGGCTAAACTGATCCCGGAGGCCGCCCCTCACACAGGGGCGTGGATTGAAACAGCGATGACTAGGCTAAGCAAGGCCTTCTGGCTGGCCGCCCCTCACACAGGGGCGTGGATTGAAACCTCCTACCCTGCCGCCCCGAGGGCTGAGGGATTGGCCGCCCCTCACACAGGGGCGTGGATTGAAACTCCTTTCCCGGACTCTGACCGGGCTTTTGCGTTGCCGCCCCTCACACAGGGGCGTGGATTGAAACTCTTCACAACGGTAAAATTTGGCCAGACAACACTGGCCGCCCCTCACACAGGGGCGTGGATTGAAACCACTGCCCGTGGACGTCCCGGTACTCATGACAGAGGCCGCCCCTCACACAGGGGCGTGGATTGAAACCTCCGGTTGCTACAAACCAGAGCTGCTCCGGAGAGGCCGCCCCTCACACAGGGGCGTGGATTGAAACAGGTGTCCCCCCTCGTACATTGCGAGCGATCTTCGCCGCCCCTCACACAGGGGCGTGGATTGAAACGGCTGGGGTGCTCCCGGCTTTTGCTGCTGCCGGGCCGCCCCTCACACAGGGGCGTGGATTGAAACAAGCCATTAAGCATATCCCGATCCACAGTCTCAGGCCGCCCCTCACACAGGGGCGTGGATTGAAACCGGAGAGTCAGGAGCGCCATTTTCCAGCGCGTCGCCGCCCCTCACACAGGGGCGTGGATTGAAACCTCCTACCCTGCCGCCCCGAGGGCTGAGGGATTGGCCGCCCCTCACACAGGGGCGTGGATTGAAACCGGAGAGTCAGGAGCGCCATTTTCCAGCGCGTCGCCGCCCCTCACACAGGGGCGTGGATTGAAACTTATTCCATAACAGGAAAGAAGAAAATCCATGTGCCGCCCCTCACACAGGGGCGTGGATTGAAACCTCATACCTGTCCGCCTCAGACATCCGCTCCAGGCCGCCCCTCACACAGGGGCGTGGATTGAAACCGTTATCTTTGAGCGCGATCCCAGACATAAGGCTGCCGCCCCTCACACAGGGGCGTGGATTGAAACTTTCAGCGGATTATGAGTGACGGATGTATATTCGCCGCCCCTCACACAGGGGCGTGGATTGAAAAAATATTTGATTACCGCCGTCACGGTCACCATGGCGTATTGAAGGGAGGCAAGCACTTGGCGCTGCCTTGGAAGGGATGGGAGATGGACGTACCAACTATGCATAAATTTCATGGATGGGAACAAAACGTGATTCCCCCGCATCTCCCCGGCCCGGAGATGCGAATATCCATTCCAGATTCTTCCCCTTATTCTGGATCCGCGCCTTTTTTTTCCTTCTCGGCCTCAATGAATGTTTTTCTGCATGCTTCACTGCAAAAACAGATCTCCTGCCCATCCACCTTTGCCTTCACCGCCTCGCTCTCCGGCAGATACAGACCACAGACAGGGTCCTGCACCAACTCTTCGTGGATTTCCCTGTCGGATTTTTCCTCAGAAGAACCCACAATCAAGCGCCAGAGAATATAAATAAGAATCAGGGTTGCAATGATGCCGGGCATGGTATCCTTTCCACCCTCTGGGAGTTTTCCGGAAGTCTTGTCAAAAGATCCGCCATGGTTTCGTGCAGCAGAGGATGCCGCAATTCAGGATTCATATCACAAAGGGGAATAAGGACAAAACGCCGCAGATGCATCCGGGGATGGGGGAGAATCAGACGGAGAGAGGTGAAAACAAGATTCTCATACAAAAGAAGATCGAGATCCAGAAGCCTTGGACCAAAACGACGGGTCTTCGGCCCCTGTCCCGCCTCCTTCTGGAGACGCAGAAGATGGCCAAAAAGGGTTTCGGGATCATGGGAGGTGAGAATCCTTGCTGCGGCATTCACAAAATCCGGCTGATCCGCGTAATCCGTAGGGGCTGTTCTGTAAAAAGAAGAAACCGCATCCACAACCACACCCGGACAGCGGGAAAGACCGTCAAGCGCGCGGATCAGACTGGCTTCGGGATCACCGAGATTGGCTCCAAGGGAAATCCAGGCCCGGTTCACAGTCCCTTTCCTTCAACCGTTCCGGTGTTCACACGGGCTCCCGGCCCTTCTGCGCCGCCCGCAAGAAAACCCCGCACCTCATAGAGAAAAGCCCGCTCCGGGTCGGCTCTGTCCTCAAAGCTTCTTGCCTCAGGCCCCAGCACCGCACGCAGGGTATAAGCCGGGGGGCAATGGTCACAGTCCGCACCTGAAAGGGGCGCACGAAACACCCGAAAACCTGCGGGCGCATCCCCCTCAACTTCCCATGAAAGAAGAAAGCCTGAGGCCGTGGGCCGCACGGCAAGGGCATGGGGCATGGCAGGCAGACTTTTTCCCGGAGGTATGGGAGGGGCCTTGAGACCACAGGCCGCCACCCAGAAAAGGCAGAGCAGAAGGCTGAACCGGACTCCCCCTTTCCCCCAAAAGCCCAGAGATCCCCTTCCTTTCCGGATCATGGTGTCCCCCGCATTTTCCGCATGCCCCATTCCATCCTCCCCGGCCTCATGACACCGATCTTCTTTTGTGCATGGGAATCCCCACATTGCCCCTGGGCGCTCTGGCAAAAATTGCCACCAACGCCCCTGCCACGCAGGCGGATCCCGCCACCAGCAGGGCTTTTTCAAAACCAATGGCAATGGCAAGCCTTGGGGCTGTCAGGGCGGCAAGGCCGTAAAAGATAAAAATGGCCCCGTAGTTGTTGCCCACATGCACAAGCCCGAACCACTCCGCCGTCAGGGTGGGCAGCATGGCGGCAAGGCCTCCGAAGCTGAAACCCACGGCACAGGTGGCCACAAGAAAGCCCACATAGCCCATGGGCATGAGGGCCATGTAGAACATGGCAAGACTGAGCAGGACAAAAATGCCCAGCATGGAAATCTTCCTGCCAAACTGATCCGAAATCCATCCCCAGCCCAGACGGCCAAAGGCATTGAAAAGCGAGATCGTAACCACCGCATTGCCCGCAGCGCCAGGGCTCAACCCCACCAGAGTCGTTCCGATATTGGCCGCCACACTGATGATCATGAGACCTGCGGAAACCCCGAAAAACATCCAGATCACCAGCATGTAAAACTGCGGGGTGCGCATGGCTTCAAGGGGGGTAAAATCTTTCGAGGAAAGGGAAGCACCACCGCCCCAGGATGCGGGGGAAGGATTCCAGCCCTTAGGCCTGTATCCCGGTGGCGGCGCCACCAGGACCATAGCGCCTGCCACAAGCAGCACGCCGTAAATCAGCCCCAGGTACAAAAAGGAGCGGGAGACCCCGAATTCCCCGATGAAAAAAAGAATCACGGGTTTGAACAGCATTCCTCCGAGACCAAGGGCCGCAAGAATCAGCCCTGTGATCAGCCCCCTTTTTTCCGGAAACCATTTGGAGCAGGTGGCCAGCGGCGTAACATAGGCCGCACCAATGCCAATACCCGCAATCACCCCATAACTTGCGTAAAGAAAATAAATGTTGGTGGCAAAACTGGCAAGACTTACCCCCAGACCCGTAAGAATGCCACCGGCAATGGCCACCTTACGGGGCCCCACCTTGTCCTGCACCCTGCCCGCCACAATCACGGCCAGGGAAAAGAAAGCCAGGGTGAGGGAAAAGGTGAACACCGTGTCACCGGGTGTCCATCCAAAGGCCTCCACCAGAGGCTGATTAAAAAGGCTCCAGGTATAAATGGCTCCCAGGCTGAGCTGCATGAGCAGAGATCCCGCCACCACCAGCCAGCGGTTGGGAAGTTGTGCTTCTTCAGGCGATACGACCACAATGCCCCCTTTGGCATATATTTTTCCCCTTCAGGCAGGATCCCCCCAGCTCCTGAGAGAAAAATTCTTACAGACAAAAAACGGTTCTATAAAACTGTCCGCGCATTCCGGATGGCCGCTTTCACGTTCTCCGTGGCCGTGCCTCCTGCGGAACGCCTGCGGTTGATCATGCTTTCCACGGAAAGGGCCTCAAAAATATCCCCTTCCACCAGCCCGGAAAACTCCTGCAACTCTTTGAGGGAAAGATCCTGCAGCTCCTTGCCGCGGGAAAGGGCATAGGCCACGGCCTTTCCCACCACGCTGTGGGCCTTGCGGAAGGGAAGCCCCCTTTCCACGAGATAGTCCGCCATGTCCGTTGCGTTGAGAAAGCCCGTTTCGCAGGCCTTTTTCAGACGCTCTTCCTGCACCTTCATGGTGGGCAGCATGCGGATATAAATGTCCAGCACATCCTTTAAGGTGTCCACACCGTCAAAGAGCGGAAACTTGTCCTCCTGCATGTCCCGGTTGTAGGTCATGGGCAGGGATTTCATGAGGGTGAGGATGTTCACAAGATGGCCCAGCACCCGGCCCGTCTTGCCCCGCACCAGCTCAGGAATGTCCGGGTTTTTCTTCTGGGGCATGATGGAAGAACCCGTGGTGAAGGCATCGGAAAGCTGGATAAAGGCAAACTCCGAGGTGGACCAGAGAATCAGCTCTTCGGAAATTCGTGAGAAATGCACCATAGAGATGGAGGCTGCGGAAAGAAATTCTGCGATGAAATCCCGGTCTGCCACCGCATCCATGCTGTTCGCCGCCATTTCCGGAAAATCGAGAAGCCTGCGGACAAGCTCCCGGTCGATGGGGTGGGGGGTTCCCGCCAGAGCCGCAGCCCCGAGGGGCATGACATTGATGCGGGTCAGGGCATCCTCGAAACGTCTGGCATCCCGGGTGAACATCTCATAATAGGCCATCATGTGATGGGAAAAGAGTACGGGCTGGGCGCGCTGGGTATGGGTGTAACCGGGCATGGGCACATGGAGGTGGGCCTCGGCCAGATCCACCAGAACGCTGCGCAGGCGACGCAGGCCATCAAGGATCTCCAGGGTTTCCCGCCTCAGCCAGAGACGGATGTCCAGCGCCACCTGATCGTTGCGGCTGCGGGCTGTGTGCAGTTTTCTTGCCGCATCCCCGATCTTTTCCGTAAGGGCGGTCTCGATGTGCATGTGGATGTCTTCGAGGCTGTCGTCATAGGCAAAACGGCCCGCCTCGATCTCTGTTTCAATCTCCCTCAAACCCTTTTCAATGGCATCCGCCTCCGCATCGCTGAGGATGCCCACGGAGGCCAGCATACGGGAATGGGCGATGGAGCCCTGAATGTCCTCCCGGAACATGCGGGAGTCGATGGCGATGGAGGAGGTGAAGCGCTCCACACTTTTGTCTGTGGGAATGGCGAAACGTCCGTCCCAGGGTTTTTCTGCCATGGTCTTTTCCTCTTATCTTTTTCCTCTGATGACGGTAAGGGCGGCCTGAGTCAGACCGCCCTTCGTGAAAAATTCATTTTTTTTCTGGTACCCGTCCCATCAGGACTTCATCAGCCTCTGGATACGGAGCCGCAGGGCATTGAGCCGGATGAAGCCTTCGGCATCCCGCTGGCGATAGACCTTGTCATCCTCAAAGGTGGCAAAGGCTTCAGAGTAGATGGAGTTATCGGACTTTCTGCCCAGCACATAGCACTGGCCCTTGTAGAGCTTCATCCGAACGACACCGTTCACCACGGTCTGGGTTTCATCAATCATGTGCTGGAGAAGCCGCATTTCAGGCGAAAACCAGAAGCCGTTGTACACCAGTTCCGCGTATTTGGGGATGAGGCTGTCCCGCAGGTGGGCCACTTCCCGGTCGAGCGTGATGGATTCCATGGCCATGTGGGCCTGACGCAGCACCGTGCCGCCGGGGGTCTCGTACACCCCTCTGGACTTCATGCCCACAAAGCGGTTTTCCACAAGGTCGATGCGACCGATACCATTGCGTCCGCCCAGGGTGTTCAGGGTCTTCAGCATCAGGGCCGGGCTCATCTCCTCACCGTTCACGGCCACGGGGTTCCCGGCGCGGAAGGTGATTTCAACGATCTCCGGAAGATCCGGAGCCTTTTCCGGAGCAATGCTCATGGTGTACATGTCGTCCGTGGCTTCGGCCCAGGGATCTTCCAGCACTCCGCCCTCGTAGCTGATGTGCAGAAGGTTACGGTCCGTGCTGTAGGGCTTTTTGGGGGAAGTGGGCACCTCGATGCCGTGCTTTTCCGCAAAGGCCATGAGGGCCGTGCGGGAGGTGAGATCCCATTCCCGCCAGGGAGCAATGATGCGGATGTGGGGATCAATGGAAAAATAGCTCAGCTCAAAGCGCACCTGATCGTTGCCCTTGCCCGTGGCCCCGTGGCTGACGGCATCCGCGCCCTCAATCTTGGCAATTTCCATCTGACGCTTGGCAATGAGGGGCCGGGCGAGGGAGGTGCCCAGAAGGTACTGGCCCTCATAAATGGCGTTGGCCCGGAAGGCGGGGAAAACATAGTCCCGGACAAACTCTTCCCGGAGATCGTCGATATACACCTTGGAAGCCCCGGTTTTCAGGGCCTTGGGCCGGATGAAATCCAGCTCTTCCTCCTGACCGATATCCGCGGAAAAACTGATGACCTCACAGCCATAGACTTCAATGAGCCATTTCAGGATCACGGAGGTATCCAGCCCGCCGGAATAGGCAAGCACCACTTTTTTCACATCACTCATGTAAGATTTTCTCCCCCCATCACAGGAATAAGGTCCGGAATGCGGCTTCCGGAATCATGCAGGTCATACAATCAGGTCATACAATCAATAAAAACGGAGCATGAAATCTTTTTATGACTGCATCCGCTGATTTTTCAATCAAAAAAAGGCTTCACACCCGGTATCCCTGCGTGAAGCCCCTTTTTTAAGACGTTTTTCTGTTCACAAGGCAGTCGAGAAGGGCCGCATGCATGTGCATCTTGTTTTCCGCCTGATCCCAGAGTTCAGGATGGGACTCCATCACCCCGTCCGTAATTTCTTCCCCCCTGTGGGCGGGCAGGCAGTGCAGCACCAGCGCATCCTTTGCGGCAAGACCCATGCGTTTTTCATCCACACAGAAGCCCGCAAAATCCTTTTCCCGCTTTTTCTGCTCTTCTTCCTGGCCCATGCTGGCCCAGACATCCGTATAAACCACATCGGCCTTTTCCATGGCTTCTTCCGGACTGCGCACCACCTTCACCCTGCCCGGAGACCGGGATTCCGCAAGGGCCAGGATATCCGCATCCGGGTCATAGCCTTCGGGGCAGGCCAGCACCAGGGGAAAACCGAGAACGCCCGCAGCGTTGATCCAGGAGTGGGCCACGTTGTTGCCGTCCCCCACCCAGGCGAACTTCAGGCTGGCAAGATTGTCAAAGCCGCCCCGCATCTCCACCACGGTGAGCAGGTCGCTTAAAATCTGGCAGGGATGGAAGCGGTCGCTCAGGGCGTTGATCACGGGAATGGAAGACCATGCGGCAAATTCCTCGATGAGCTCCTGGGCATAGGTGCGGATGACCAGCACGTCGAGATAGCGGGAAAGCACCCGTGCCGTATCCCGAACCGGTTCGGAGCGGCTCATCTGGGTAGCGCCGGTGGACAGGAACATGGGGTGCCCGCCCAGACGCGCCCAGGCCGACTCAAAGGACACACGGGTGCGGGTGGAGGCCTTGTCAAACACCATGCCCATGACCTTGCCCGCAAAGGGTCGGTCCACAATGCCCTGACGCCGCCGGGCCTTCATTTCCAAAGCCCGGTCCATCAGCAGACGAAAATCCTCCCGGCTCAGCTCTCCGAGGTGCAGCAGATCCTTTTTCACCAGCTCTCTTCCTCCCTTCCAAAAAACACGGCTAAATATGAATTTCCGAAAGAAGCCCGTCCAGGGCCGCAATCATGGCATCAATATCTTCTTTTTCAATGATAAAGGGCGGGACAAAGCGCAGGGTATTGCCCTGCACGCAGTTGATGATAAAGCCCTTTTCCATCATGGCCTTCACCAGGGGCACGCCGTCGCAGGCAAGCTCAATGCCGATGAGAAGCCCCAGTCCCCGCACTTCCTTTGCCACCGGATGGCAGAGAAGCCCTTCCAGTTTCTCTTTAAAATACTGGCCCAGCGCGGCACAGCGCTCCACCAGCCCTTCCTTTTCCAGGGTTTCCATCACGGCAAGGGCCCCTGCGGTGGCAAGGGGCGTGCCGCCAAAGGTGCTGGCATGGGAGCCGGGGGTAAAACTCGCCATCACCCCATCCTTTGCCAGCATGGCACCAATGGGAAGTCCGTTGCCAAGGGCCTTGGCCAGGGTCATGATGTCCGGTGCCACACCGGAATGCTCATAGGCGAAAAGTTTTCCTGTGCGTCCGATCCCCGTCTGGATCTCATCAAAGATCAGGAGAATGCCCTTTTCATCACAAAGACGGCGCACCCCTTCCAGATACCCCGCTTCCGGCACCCGGATACCGCCTTCACCCTGAACGGGCTCCAGCATCACCGCACAGGTGTTTTCCGTTACGGCCTGCTCCAGGGCGGCAAGGTCGCCGTAGGGTACATGGGAAAAACCTTCAAGCACGGGCGAAAAGCCTTCCCGGATCTTCTCCTGACCCGTGGCCGTGAGGGTGGCCATGGTGCGGCCATGGAAGGATTTTTCCATGGCAACGATGTGATGACAGTCCGGGCCCTTATGCCCATGCCCGTATTTCCGGGCCAGCTTGATGGCCGCCTCATTGGCTTCCGCGCCGGAATTGCAGAAAAAGACCTTATCCGCAAAGCTTTTTCTCACCAGCCATTCGGCAAGCTTCACCTGGGGTTCGGTGTAAAAAAGGTTGGAGACATGCACCAAAAGGGCCGCCTGACGGCTGAGGGCCTCGGTCAGGGCCGGATGGCTGTGGCCCAGACTGCACACGGCAATGCCGCTGACAAAATCCGTATATTCCCGGCCCGCTTCGTCCCAGAGCCGGACGCCTTCCCCCTTCACAAGGGTTAAGGGGTAGCGTGCATAGGTGTGGGCCATCACCGCGTCGGCCCGTGTCTGCAGATTTTCGCTCATAAAAGGACTTCCGTTCCGATTCCCTGATCCGTGAAAAGTTCCAGCAGCAGCGAATGCCGCCGCGTCCCATTGATGATATGGCATTTGCCCACACCGCCGGACAGGGCGGAAAGGGCGTATTCCAGCTTGGGGATCATGCCGCCCACAATGCTTTCATCACTGATCATGCGGCGGACTTCCTTTGTGTCGATGGAGTGGATCAGCTTTTTGTCCCGATCCAGCACGCCATCCACGTCCGTCAGCAGGATGAGGCGGAAGGCGTTGAGGGCCGCAGCAATGCGGCAGGCCACCACATCGGCGTTGATGTTGTAGGTCTCCCCGTTTTCGCCCACCCCTACGGGAGCCACCACGGGAATGAAACCCTTGTCCGTGAGGGTGCGGAGAATCTCGGGGTTCACGCGGGTGACCTCGCCCACAAGGCCGGGGTCGATGATTTCAGGGGGGGCATCTCCCACCCCTTCCTTCACAATGGTCATCTTCCGGGCCTGCACCAGCCCGGCATCCTTGCCCGTGATGCCCACGGCCCTGCCGCCCGCCTGGGCAATCTGGGCCACAATGGATTTATTGACCTTGCCGCCCAGCACCATTTCCACCACGTCCATGGTTTCAGCGTCCGTAAGGCGCATGCCGCGCACAAACTGGGGCTTGATGCCCATGCGGTCCATGACCTCGTTGATCTGGGGGCCGCCGCCATGCACCACCACAGGATGGATGCCGATGTATTTCAACAGGGTGATGTCCCTTGCAAAATCCATCTTGAGCTGTTCATCCACCATGGCGTGACCGCCGTATTTTACCACAATGGTGCTGCCCGCAAACTGCCGGATATAGGGCAGGGCTTCAATGAGAATGTCTGCTACGTTCTGTGGTTTCATCCGCGTTTTTCCAAAAAGAGTGCCCTGGCAAAACCGGCTCCCTGTTCCTGCAGGAATACCGGTGATTTTTTCAATGTGCCTCAGAGAATAAAACGGCTCAGATCCTCGTCTGCCTTCAGCTCGGAAAGCTTTTCCCGCACATAGACCGCGTCCACGCAAAGGTTTTTTTCCGCCATGGAAGGCCCGTCAAAAAGGGGATCTTCCAGAAGCTTTTCCATCAGGGTGTGCAGCCTGCGGGCGCCGATGTTTTCCGTACGGCGGTTCACCTCCTCGGCTATGGCCGCCAGCTCGGCAATGGCGTCTTCCGTAAATTCCAGGCGGATGCCCTCCGTCTCCAGAAGGGCCGCATACTGCAGGGGAAGACGGTTCTGGGGCTCGGTGAGGATACGGACAAAATCCGCCTTTTCAAGGCTGTCCAGAGTGACACGGATGGGAAAACGACCCTGAAGCTCCGGAATGAGATCCGAGGGCCGACAGATATGGAAAGCGCCTGCGGCGATGAAAAGGATATGATCCGTTTTCACAGGCCCGTATTTCGTGTTCACCGTGCTGCCTTCCACAATGGGCAGAAGATCCCGCTGTACCCCTTCCCTGGACACATCCGGCCCCTTGCCGCCGCTGCGGGCCGCCACCTTGTCGATCTCATCGAGAAAGACAATGCCGGAATTTTCCACCAGGGCCACGGCTTCCCGACCCACCTTGTCCATGTCCACCAGACGCTGGCCCTCTTCCGTAGCCATGGTTTCCAGGGCTTCCTTGACCGTCATCTTTCTGCGGCGGGTCTGTCTGGGAATGAAGGCGGCCATCATTTCCTTAAAATTGTTGCCCACCTCTTCCATGCCCGTGCCAGAGAACATGTCCATGACCATGCCCTTGGGCTTTTCCGTGATTTCGATCTCCACGTCCCGGCCATCGAGCTTGCCCTTGCGCAGAAGGGTGCGAAGCTTTTCCCGGGTGCTGCCCGCATCCCCCGTACCCACAAGATCAATGCTGCCATCCAGCACAGGACTTGAGCTGCGGCCCGGCGGCAGCAGGGCATCGAGAATCCTCTCTTCGGCAAGGTTCAAGGCCTTTTCCGCCACAGCAGCCTGCTCCTTTTCCTTCACCATGGCCACACCGATCTCCGTGAGATCCCGGATCATGGATTCCACGTCCCGTCCCACATAGCCCACTTCCGTGAACTTCGAGGCCTCGACCTTGATGAAGGGCGCTTCCGCCAGTTTGGCAAGCCGCCTTGAAATCTCCGTCTTGCCCACACCGGTCGGGCCGATGAGGATGATGTTCTTGGGCGCAATCTCATCCCGAAGATGCTCGGGCACCTGCTGCCGCCGCCAGCGGTTTCTCAGGGCAATGGCCACGGAACGCTTGGCTGCGCGCTGGCCGATGATGTAGGCATCCAGGGCTTCCACAATGCGGGCGGGGGTCAGGTGATCGCCGCCTGGGCTTTTTTCCTCAATCCGGGCAATCTCATTCATCCGGAAATCTCCTCTATGGTGAACTGGGCGTTGGTATAGACGCAAAGCCCGGCGGCAATTTCCATGGCATTTTCCGCAATCTCCCTTGCCGTCTTTTCCGTGTGACGGAAAAGGGCTTCCGCTGCGGCCTGGGCGGCCACGGAACCGGAGCCAATGGCAATGACCCCGCTGTCCGGCTCAATGATGTCTCCTGTGCCGGAAAGAAGATAGATACTTTCCGAAGAGGCGGCGATCATCATGGCTTCCAGGCGGCGGAGCATGCGATCCGTACGCCAGTCCCGGGCCAGCTCCACAGCCGCCCGGGTGAGGTTGCCGCCAAAGGCCTCCAGTTTGGCCTCAAGCTTTTCGGAAAGGGTCAGGGCATCCGCCGTGGCACCGGCAAAGCCCACCACAATGCGATCTTTATAAATACGCCTCACCTTGCGCGCCCCGTGCTTGACCACCGCGCTGCCCAGGGTAACCTGTCCGTCCCCCGCCACAACGGTCTGCCCGTTTCTGCGAACCGCCACAATGGTGGTGCCGTGAAAGTTTTCCATTCTTATTCCTCTGTCTTGCTTCGGGGATGGGCCTTGTCATACACGGCCATCATCCTGTCCAGGGTCATGTGGGTGTAGCGCTGGGTGGTGGAAAGGCTCTCATGACCCAAAAGCTCCTGCACAGACCGCAGATCCGCGCCTCCGTCCAGAAGGTGGGTGGCAAAACTGTGACGCAGGTCATGGGGCGATACCCGCGTGGGAAGGCCCGCCCTCCTGGCCTCGGTATCCAGAATCGTCCGGATGCTGCGCACCCCGAGCCTTGCCATGCGGGTGTTCCGGAAAAGGGCATCCTCTCCCCTTCCCTCCAGAAGACGAAAGGCCGTAAGGCCGGAAAGGGCCTCCCGGTAGGCGGCAATGGCCTGTAAGGCCGGAAGCCCGATGGGGACCAGCCTGTCCTTTTCGCCCTTACCCGCCCGCACCCGCACCAGCTCCCGCTCTGCATCAATATCCTGAACATCCAGACCCGCCAGCTCCGACACCCGAAGCCCCGTGCTGTACAGGGTTTCAAGGAGAGCCCGGTTACGCAGATCCTGCCAGTCTGAGGCGGGTACCGCATCCAGAAGGCGAAAGGCCTCATCCACGGTGAGCCAGCGGGGCAGATGCTTTTCCTTTTTTGGCGTACGCACGCCCAGGGTAGGGTCGCTTCCCCGCAGTTCCTGACGCATCAGCCAGGCCGAAAAACTCCGTAAGGCCGAAAGCCTGCGGCCGATGGTGCTTCGGGCCATTTTTCTGCGGAAAAGATCCGCAAGCCAGAGCCGTACCATGTCTGGGGTCACATCGGAAGCACCAAGAACCGTTTTTCTTTTTTTTTCCACCACATCGAGAAAATCCGCAATATCCCGGCCATAGGCGGCCAGGGTGTGAGCGCTTGCATTCCGCTCCGCACCCAGGCTTTCGAGAAAAAGGGAGAGAAGCTCCCGTAAGGATTTTTCCTCCATGGTCAGATCCCGAAATACCCGGCGATGTCCGCCCAGGAGCGCACCTCATGGAAAGGATGGGGCCTGCGGTTCCAGGGCTGGGTGAAAAGGAGAGGCTCTATGCCCGCATCCTTTAGATAGAAGCAGGTTTCCAGACGGTCTTCCACAAAAAGGGTTTTCCCCCGGCTTTCCAGCACCTCAGCCTTGTTATCAAAACTGCCCGTGGCCACCACCTCAAAGCAGTCTCTGCCAAGACCAAGACGCTTTTCCAGCCAATCCTGCACCGGAGCCGCATCCGGTCTTGCGGTCACAAAGAGAAGGGAGCCTGCGGTTTCGAGAAGTCTTGGCAGGACGCTATCCGCGCCGGGAAGGGGTTCCAGACGGTGATTGTAGTCCGGCCCCACCACCTTGGTGATAATCTGGAGCAGGGTATCGAGATCCACATCCAGGCAGCGGGAGAAATCATAGTCTGTGATCTTTTCCGGATACAGGTCATGAAGACCGAATTCTTCCCTGCCAATGGCCGAAAAAAGGCTCATGGTGTCCGCCACCACGCCGTCAAAATCAAAGGCAAAGGCCCCGTTTTCCAGAAAATTTTTCCCCGTTTTTGCGCCCTTCTCCATCATGGCTTTCCTCTTTTAAGGCCCTTTAAAAAAATCAAGCCGTCAATCTAGCCCAGAGGAAGAAAGACTGTCAATAAAGAGGACGCAGATACATCATTTTAAAACAGAATGCTGACCGAATCGGGAAATCAGAGATCCCATTTCTCTA